>ONNU01000339.1 GCA_900319255.1 uncultured Eubacteriales bacterium | reverse complement strand
GAGTTGAGGGTTGCCGGATTCCCTGACGAAAGATACGATACTATTTGTGTCAGTTACAATATCGGTTTCTCCTTGTAAGATATGATAGGGAACAGACAGGCTTTTTAGAGTCTCACGCAGATCGAGGGTTGAAAGCTCGGTAATAAGACTCGTGTTCTTGAGATAACCGTTCATTACAGTTGCTTTGAAATCTCTGAAATTATAATCGGGGCTTGTCAGAATGCCGAGCATTATTTTTCCGACATCAGCCTTCGGTTCATCAGGATTATTGTAGCCGTATGTATATTTCCGGATAGCTTTGCTGATCTTCATTGCTGTTTTACGATCAGTTTTCTTCGATTCGACCGCTGCTTTGATTTCGTCTTTTGTCTTTTTTGGTGCTTTGGAATTCATCAGTGTTTCTAATGCATTCTCACTTTGCATAAGCTGATGCAGAACCTGACCGTATGCGATGACTCCGCTTATCAATCCAGGAACCTGCCCTGCAGCCATAGCTGACAGAACCGAACCCCAGGACATTCCAAAAAGCCAGACGGGATTTTCGGGAAAGCTTTTTTTGATTTCCTTGATAAGATCAACAGTCATATTTACATAATCGTGTACAGAGATATCATCGGGCAGCTTTGCGTTATTTATACCGCAGCCGTACTGATCCCAGGATACAAGAATACAATTATCCGTGAAATCCGGGAATAATCCTCTTGCACCGACGCAGAACGGAATAGGTGTACCGGGACCGCCGTGCAGTGTTATTACAACAGGAAGCTCCCTGTTTTTACCTTCAATCAGAACCTTCTGAGGATAACCGCCCAGGTTGAATTCTTCAACACTTGAGATTTCGTTTGCTGCTATGGCTGTTTTTCTTTGCTTATTCATCATAACTCCTTATTTCATCTGACAAGTTTTCATACCAATTTATTGTAAAGGACATAAGGTCACGTCCGAAGCGTGCAGCGGTAAACTGATAAAAAATTATATCCTTAGCTTGCTTTTCCAGATTTCTGTAAGCATCTGATCTGAAAAATTCAACCGATTCATCACAAATCAGCTTTATTGCTTTATATTTATTCCTTAATTCCTCAATGTACTTATGAATTATTTCAGGACGGATATCCTCTTCAGTAAAACCCATAAAATAAATCTTTGTAAGCTCAGGACACTTTATTCCTGAAGATTCAACAGGGCTGTTTATCCATTTATTGAATTCCTTTCTGCCTGCTTCGGTAATAAAGTATTCTTTTTTCTTTTTGCCATTTTCCTGAATATCATTGTAATCGATGAAGCCATTATTAAGCAGTTTTTTCAGAGCTGCCTGTATACTTCCGGTACTGCTGCTGTACATGATATTCAGTCCTTTACCGATCCGGTTTCGCAGCTGATAGATCGTCCTGTTGTTGAGTATCAGTAGGCCAAGAATTATATATTCCGTATTTATTCCTCCTTGCGTTACTAATAGTAACATCATTATAGCAGCGCTAAATACAAATGTCAATAGAAAATTACTCTTTTCTTGATATGATTTCAGAAATGGGGGATAGACATAATACTATGTCCAACTCTGCAAAATGTCGTTTATCAGATTGTCAAAGAAAGAAAACTGTCACAGCTTGCTGCCGCAGGAAATATAGCCGCAGCGTTTTTGACTGACAAAGGAATATACACACCGGGCGGCAGAGATTTATGTGTCAGAAGCTGTCTGCTGAAGATGCTGACAACTTTTTCGTGCAGATTCTGATTTTTATGATTTTGTATATAAATCACTCTGGCTTTATATAAAGCAAAACGGCAGGACGGAGTGTTTTCCGCCTGCCGTTTAAAAATTTTAAAAGTCGTTGTCGTTAACGGATACCTCGCCGCTGCAACCATAATCAGGATTTGCTTTATCGTCGGGGTCTCCGCTTGTAAAGATTACATCCTCTGTATCAAATTCAAATTTCTCTACTATCGGAGAAAAATATTCTGTTTTCATATTCTCACTCCTTACTGAGCATCATTATAAGATGTTGCTACGACATTGCTGTAAAGTGTAATTTCATCGTTATCCGTAGTTCTCTTGACTTTGACATAGCCTATTGCATATACATAAGCGTCAGTATGTGTTCCTGCTGAATACGAATAATCGATCGTTCCGTTCCATTGAGCCGCTGTTTTTGATATATATGACTTTACATTTTCGCTGTTTTTCAATGCATTCTCAACACTACCGTCGAGATACTTTGCACCGTCAGCAGAAGTCAGATCGATTGAAGCAGAATACCCGTCCATAGTTGTATTTGCACCGAGGAGCTTATTTGTGGCATAACGGATGCCAACTTCTTCGATAGTATAAGCATCATAATCAATGCTGCGGTCGAAGATAAAGCGTACAGCGTTATTGTTGTAATACTGTGTTTTTAACGCAGTAATATTGAGGACATAATTATCCTGCACAGCTTCATTGCCGTAAACTGCAGTAAGGTTCATATCCTTATGCACGATAAAGCCATAGGTCGGCGAATCTATTGATTTGCTCATCTTATCTGATACCTTTTTCATACTTTCCTCATACTCTTCGGAAATGTCATTAAGCTCTTTAGATTTATCTTTCAAATCCAGCAATCCTGTAACCTTGACAGATTGATACCATCAAATGAATCAGCAAAAGCCATGTTTTCCACATACTATCACCCGTGTCTGTTTTTCTCATGTTATCTATCTCTATCTTTTTATCATTATTTCCGTATTCATACTTAATTCCGGGAGAATCGTCTGATATATCAGCTGTCATATCAGATTTATCCTTTTCTGAATTTTCAGAAGATACCTGCGTCGTATCAGATGTTTTTTCAGATCCTTAGGATGTTTCCACTGAAACATCCTAAGCTTCATAATCTCCTTCTGATGGTTCCGTCGAGGGTTATGAAAGTTCGTAAGACACTTCCGATATTTCCTGCAAAAAACCTGAAGCTTGAGAGGATTCCTCCGAAGCTTCTGCAGATGACTCAGGTGCTGAGGATTCCTCCGTGGGTTCGGAATTATCACTGCTCTGCGAAACCGAACGATTTTTCATTCCATAGAATATACCGTAGTTTGCTTCTGTTTCCAGAGATTTCGTATCCCACACATATGCGATTGCAGTGTCATTAAGCGTAGTGTCAGATTTCGCATCAGTATCATTTTTATTCTGATACAACCTGTCCCAGTTTGCAATGATCAGACTGTCCGCAGGAGTATCCTCTTTACCATAGACTTTGATAGAATCCGTTTCCGCACTCCATATTGCGGGAAGATTACCCGTGTATTCTGTTTCGTTCAGCACAGCCTGGTCATCTATCTTAACAGAACACTTATCGTCATCGTTTTCCTGCACATCAATCATTATACGCAGACCCGCATCCACAGGTTCATTATTCAGCTCCCGTTTTAACTGCCCAGCCATCTGCTTTCCTGTCCTTATCAAGATACTAAGTGTACTACCTGACCAACTCTTAGCAATTATATGATGGCTCGCTGAGGGGGATAAGGAAAGGGGGATAGTAAAAGCATGACTCAGGGCATGGAATCAAAACAACAGATCCGCTTTAACCGCCTGCAACGGAGATATCAGTTTTACGGATCCAGTAAATAGTCACAAAGCCGGACAGGTAATCAGGCCTGCCCGGCTTTTGTTCGCTTATTTATATAATATTGACATATTGTATAAAAAATGCAGATCTGCTTTTGAACGGGGTTACGCGATTAACCTATTGAAATAATGCTGTTTCCGTTTTATAATCT
>ONNU01000341.1 GCA_900319255.1 uncultured Eubacteriales bacterium | reverse complement strand
TTTATCGTTGATATAGGTCTGCTTGACCTCACGGGTCTTGAAGTTGAATATAAACTCCTGATACTTAACGCCGTCGATCATTACCTGTACGGTCTTCTGGAAGTTTACAGCGCCGTTGGGTGCTACCTCTATCTGTCTGGTAAGGTTCTCGCTGGGCGTTCCGATAAATTCATCTATCTTTGTACCGTCTGCGAATACTGTTACTCTTACCTCTGCATATTCATTCTTCGGGAAGTTATTCAGAGTATACTTGATGGAGGTTACTGCCTTACTTCCGTCACTTACCTGGATAGTAATAAGTGTGCCCTTTGTAAGAACATTGCCTGCAAGCGGGTCTGTTGCAACAACAAGGCCTTCGCTCTTATCGCTGGCAACGGTCGCCTTCTGGGTAGTGAAGCCCTGAGCCTCAAGAGATACCTTTGCTGAATCATAGGACATACCTACGACATCAGGCACGCTGACCTTATCAGTTGCAGGACCGTCGCTTACGAGAAGTGTGATGGTCGTACCGATCTCAAGCTGCATACCCTCCTGAGGTGAGCAGTCGATAACATAGCCCTTCTGTACCTCTGTGCTGTTGATCCTTGACACGTTATAATTGAAATGCTTCTGCTCAAGCTTTGCGATAGCGTCGCTTTCGGAATAATTCTTGAGCTTCGGAACTTCATTGGTTGTGCTTGTTGAATTGATAACCAGCTTGATAGTTGCGTTTTCCTTGACATCCTTTGAATGGGGAGCCGGATCCTGTCTGAGAACAACATTGATCGGCTTATCCTCTTCATAGTCAGCGGATATCTCAAACTTGAACTTATAGCTCTTATCTGCCTTTATCTCATCATACATCTTGCCCACAAACTCAGGTACTTCCACATCCTTTGTTTCGTTAGCCTTGATGCTTGAATTGATCATCATATACAGCATCATTGCGATCGCGCCTACAACAAGTATCGCAACTACGCCTGTTATCCATTTTACTATTGTTTTCGGACGGTTTATTGCTGCCTCGTCCTCATATACCTCATATTCATTATCGTCATATGCCGGCTCTGAAACGGCTGTGGATATACGGTTAGTCTTTTCAACGAACTTTGTGGGGTTATCGTCCACATAGTAGCTGTATCTGAATCTGACAGAGGGATTTCTGCGGAAGATCTCGATAGCCTCCAGCATTTCGCCTGCGCTGCCGTAACGCTGACCCGGCTCCTTTCTCATTGCCTTGAGGGTTATCTCCTCGATACCCTCGGGGATCTTTTCATTTATCTCACGAAGCGGAACAGGCTCGCTCTGCATCTGCATAATAGCGACTGAAACTGCGCTGTCTGCTTCAAAGGGAAGCTTTCCTGTGAGCATTTCATAAAGCATCACGCCCACGCTGTAGATATCAGCCTTGCCGTCTGTATTATCCCCTCTTGCCTGTTCGGGAGCGATATAATGTACCGAACCGATAGCCTTGTCGGTCATGGTGCGGGTCTCGCCGTCCTTAAAGCGGGCGATACCGAAATCCGTTACCTTGATGGAGCCGTCCTGCAGAAGCATGATATTCTGGGGCTTCATATCTCTGTGAACGATACCCTTTTCATGCGCGTGCTGGAGAGCCTGAAGGATCTGCACTGTGAAATGCACAGCCTCCTTCCACGGTATGCTATGCTGATGTCCGATATACTCCTTCAGAGTGATACCGTCTATGTACTCCATAACGATATACTGTATCTTATCTCCGAAGCTTACATCATTTACCTTTACAATATTCGGATGAGAAAGAACTGCAATAGCCTTTGACTCGTTCTTGAAGCGTCTTATAAATTCGCTGTTTCCAAGAAACTCGTCCTTGAGGATCTTGATGGCAACGGTAGTATCATCCACCGTATCATACGCCTTATAGACCATCGCCATTCCGCCGACGCCGATAAGCTCTTGTATCTCATATCGGCCGTCAAGTCTTTTTCCGGTATATTTGTCCATTATCTTTTCTCCTTTCAGAATGTGACACATTTATCTTACCATCAGAGAGTAATATTCTTTTATGCAAGCGCAGGACACTGCCCCGCAGCGCTGCTGTTGCTGAGGCAGCGGAGCGCCTTATTCAGCTGATATCACCGCTACAGTGATATTATCGCTGCCCCCCAGCTCCTTTGATTTCTCAATGAGCCGCTGGGTAAGCTCGCTGCAATTATTGTTCCTGATGAACTCAAGCAAGCTGTCATCAGAAAAATAATTCGACATTCCGTCTGTACAGATTATGACCTTTGAATCATTTCTGAAGTCAACTATATTATAATCAGTCCGCAGCACAGGCTCCGTCCCCAGCGCCCTGGTTATCAGGTTCCTGTTGGGATGGATGCGGGCTTCCTCACGGGTTATCTGTCCCGCCTCCACAAGCTCCTGTACTATGGAATGATCCGTTGTGATCTGTCTTATACTGTCGCTGGTACAAAGATAGGCGCGGCTGTCTCCTGCATGGACAACATGAAGCCTGCCCTCCTTGGCAATGACCAGCACAACTGTCGTACCCATGCCCTCAAGTCCTGATACATGGGTCGCCATTTCATATACGGCATTATTTGCATAATCTATCGCAAGCTTCATCAGCGATTCGATCTCGCTTCTATCCATTTCGCTGCGATATCCTCCCGTTATGGTCTCGGCGATAGTTTCCGTTGCGACACGGCTGGCTGTCGCTCCGCCGTTTGCGCCGCCCATTCCGTCACAAACGATCGCATAGGCTGCTCCATCGGGAAAATATCCCGTCATGCAGTAATCCTGGTTGGAATTCCTTCTCAGCCCGATATCACTTTGTGAAAACACTTTCATTACTTACATTCCCCCCTGCCGCTTTTTCTTTTGCAACAGCCGATCTCAGCTGACCGCAGGATGCGTTTATATCGCTGCCCAGCGTTCTTCTGACCGTTGCGGTTATTCCTGAAGCTGCAAGAATTTCGATAAAGCTTTTTATTCTGTCGCCGCGGCTTTTGCGGTAGTCGCTGCCGCTTACGCTGTTGACGGGTATCAGATTGACATGGGCAAGCATACCCTTTATCCTGCGGGCAAGCTCTTTTGCGCAGGCATCGCTGTCATTAACCCCGTCTATCATTGCGTATTCAAAAGAGATCCTTCTGCCCGTCTTTTCAGCATAATATCTGCACGCCTTCAGAAGCTCCCCGATGGGGTACTTCTTATTGACAGGCATCGTGCGGCTCCTTATCTCATCATTCGGTGCGTGAAGAGATACCGAAAGAGTAAGCTGGAGCTTTTTTTCTGCAAGGTCATATATCCTCGGTACTATCCCGCAGGTAGACAGGGATATATGCCTCATTCCTATATTAAGTCCGTGCTCTGAGCTTACAAGCTCTAAAAAACGGATCACGCTGTCATAATTATCCAGCGGCTCTCCCATGCCCATGAGCACGATATTGGAGATCCTCAGATCATTATCAAGCTGTTCGGTCTGTATCTGCGAAAGTATCTCGGAAGCGGTCAGGTTCCTTCTGAAACCTCCCTTTCCCGTAGCGCAGAAATCACAGCCCATTTTACATCCCGCCTGTGTGGACACGCAGCTGGTATATCCATGATGATATTTCATCAATACGGATTCAACTGTCTCTCCATCGGCAAAGGAAAAAAGATACTTCACTGTACCATCATAAGCCGAAATCAATTTTTTTTCAATAGCTGCGACAGATATATAGCAGTTTTCTACAAGTTTTTCTTTCAGCGCAGCCGGAATATTGGTCATTTCATCAAAGGATTTTACACCCTGATGAAGCCATTTATATACCTGACCGCCTCTGAACCTTGGCTGTCCCATTTCAGTGAGCAGTGTGTGCAGCTCCTGTTCTGTCAGCGACTTTATATCTATCCTGTTTTCCGCCATATATCTCACCTCTTTTAGTGGTTAGTGGTTAGTGGAAAGTTAAAATGTAATATCAAGCTGACCACAATAATTATTCATTTTTCAGTCTTCAGTCAGACCGGTTTACCGGGCGCTGTACAGCCGCTATGAAAAAGCCGTCTGTTCCGGTGATATGGGGGAACAGTGTCAGCTCGTTTTCCGGCTCATCCATTCCACGGGTGATGCCCTCCGGAAGCTTTATTTTATAAGGAACAAAATCCTCATGCTCCCTCAGAAAGCGTCTTATATTTTCTCCGTTTTCTGCCGGATTCAGCGTACAGGTGGAATATACCAGCACTCCCCCGGCTTTCAGATGCTCTGCGCTGCTGCAAAGTATCTTATACTGAATCTCAGGCAGCTGTTCTGTTCCTGAATCATCCTTATATCTCAGCTCCGGCTTGCGTCTTATTATCCCAAGCCCGGAGCAGGGAACGTCGCACAGTATCCTGTCCGCCCGGGGAAGCTCATTCTGCGCCGATGAATCTCCGGCATGAGTTTCTATTATATCAATGCCAAGTCTTCCTGCGCCCTTTTCTACAAGGGAAAGCCTTTTTTCGTAAAGATCGCAGGAAATGACTCTGCCTTTGTTTTCCATTATCTCCGACAAGGTAAAGGACTTGCCCCCGGGGGCGCTGCAGGAATCAATGACAAGCTCTCCCGGTTTTGCGCCAAGAGCAGCGCAGCAGATCTGACAGGCTGCGTCCTGCACATGAAAAAGCCCTTCCTTATATTCCTCAAGCCCCGGAATTGAGCCTGTCCCGCTTATTACAAGGCAGCTTTCATCCCATCCTGCTCTGCTTACGGATATCCCTTTTTTGCTCAGTCTTTCCGTCAGCTCATCTGCCGTGATGCGCAGGGTGTTTACACGGATATTGATCCTGGGCTTTTCTTCAAGGGAGCTTAGTATCCCCTCTGCAAGCTCGTCGCCGTAGCAGCTGCGCCAGAGCTTTACTATTTTTTCCGGGCATGAATATTTTATGGAAAGGTATTTGTTTTTGCCCCGCCTTTTTTCAGGCAGCTGTAAAGTATCAAGCCTTGCGCCTGCGTGCAGAACCGCATTGACAAAGCCTGCATCGCTGTTAAGCCTATTCGCTTTACACAGCTTTACGCTTTCATTTACTGCCGCAGACTGAGGCACGCTGTCTGCAAAGAAAAGCTGATACAAGCCCATTTCAAGTATTATCAGCAGGGCTGTATCAAGTTCATTTACCGGTCTTGAGGAAAGCCTTGCAAGATTATATTCAAGCAGAAGCTTTTTTTCGCAGACACCGTAAAACAACGCCGATGCAAATGCCTTTTCTCTCGCCGGCAGCTGCGGGTCTGAAAGAAGCTTATCAAGTATCAGGTTTGAATATGCCTTATCCCGCTCTACTCTCAGCAGGGCTTCAAAAGCGGTCTGTCTTGCTGTTTTCATATATTATTCCCTTCGGTGATCCTCAGCTGAATCTAAGCTCCTCAGCCTTTACGCCGTGAAGCCCGTTTATAAATGCCGAAGGATCCATTCTTTTCTTTCCCTCCGGCTGAAGCTCTGTGATCTCCAGAGCGCCCTCTCCGCAGGCTACCACAAAGGGCGAAAGCGAAAGCACCTGTCCCGGCTCGCCCTTTCCTGATGCAAGCCTTGTTCTGTGTATCTTTATTCTTTTTCCCCTCAGCTCTGCTGACGCTCCCGGCCAGGAATTAAGACCTCTGACCTGATCGTGTATTTTCTGAGCGCTGCGGGTAAAATCTATTTTTGACATTTCCTTTGTAAGCATTCCGGCGTGGCTTGATCTGCTGTCGTCCTGCTTTTCCCGGGTAAGAGTCCCTTCCGCTGCTGCATGTACCACCTTTACAATAAGCTCTGCGCCGGCTGCGGACAGTCTGTCATGCAGCTCATCGGCTGTTTCGTTCTCGCCTATGGGAAGAACGGTCTTCATAAGCATATCTCCGGTGTCGATACCCTCATCCATATACATAGCCGTAACGCCGGTCTCCTTTTTTCCGTCAAGGATAGCCTGCTGTATAGGTGAAGATCCCCTGTACTCCGGAAGAAGCGATGCATGGATATTCACGCATCCGTATACGGGCATCTCTATTATCTCCTTTGGCAATATCCTGCCGTAGGCTACTACTACTATCATTTCCGGCGAGATTTCACTCAGAAGTCTGAAGGCTTCGCCGTCCTTCAGCGTTTTCGGCTGATACACCGGGATATTATTTTCCTGCGCAAGCACCTTCACCGGCGGCGGGGTCATGGTATAGCCCCTGCCCTTTGGTTTATCAGGCTGGGTGAAAACTGCCGCTATCTCATTTCCGTCCTTTATCAGCGCGTCAAGGCAGGGAACGGAAAAATCAGGCGTTCCCATGAATACGATCTTCATATAATTTCTCCTTATCCGAACCGGGCTTCATTACTTTCTTTTGCGTTCTCTCAGCTCGCCGGAATTTTTCATTTCATTCAGCTCGGCGGGGTCGATCTTTCTGATGATATGCTCCTTGAAAAGTATACCGTCAAGGTGATCGTTCTCATGGCAAATTGCCTTTGCGAAAAGTCCCTCAGCGTTCACTGTGAACTGGTCGCCGTAGCGGTTCTGGGCTGATACGGTCACATACATGGGACGCTCGGTTATACCGAATTCGCCGGGACATGAAAGGCAGCCCTCTGAGCCTTCCTGCTTACCCTTGGTCTTTATTATCTTGGGATTGACAAATTCCGTCTTTCCCTCTCCTATATCAATTATGAAAATCCTGCGCAGTATTCCCACCTGGGGCGCTGCAAGACCTACCCCCTCACCATCGACCATAGTCTCATACATATCATCAAGCAATGCGGCAAGCTTTGCATCAAATCTTTCTACCGGGCGGCATATCTTACCCAGCACCGGGTCGCCCTCTTTTACAATATTTCTTATCGCCATATATATTCCTCCTTATGGTACAAGTGTTGATGAACAAATATCAGGGAATTTTTCGCTGTCCGATAAATATCCTCTCTGTCGTTTTTCCGCTGCGCTTTGAAAAGGCTGGCGAAGCTTTTATCATCCCTGCTTACATTATCGTGTCCGGGTCAACATCCGCATATGCTGTTACCTCCCGGAAAGCCGGATCGGTACATGAAGCGGAAAGAAGCTTTGACAGCATCTCACGGAAACGTGATGTATTCCGGAATTTCAGTATTATCCTGAACCGGTACTTTCCCCCTACCCTGGACACTGCCGCGGGCGAGGGTCCCAGCATCCTTATGGGAAGCTCGCTGTATTCCTCTTTCAGACATTTTCTCAGCATCCGTGCAAACACTGCGGATGCATTTTCGGTTTTGTCCTTATCTTCTCCTACAAAAGCGATAACAGCTATATCCGCAAAAGGGGGATACAGCATTGCCTTGCGAAGAGCAATTTCAGCTTTGAAAAACTCATCATAATTCTGCGCTGCGGCAAGCTCGATTATGGGGTCATTCGGCTCAAAGGTCTGGATAATGGCTCTGCCCTCAAGTCCTCCTCTGCCGGAACGTCCCACCACCTGCGTCAGCAGCGAAAACGTCCGCTCATAGCTGCGGTAATCGTCTCCGTGCATCATTCCGTCTGCGCTCAGCACTCCCACAAGGGTGACATTCGGAAAATCCAGTCCCTTTGCCACCATCTGTGTTCCCACCATGATATCAAATTCTCCCCTGCGGAAGGCTTCAAGCTTCTTTTCATAGGCAAAGCGCCGCATGGTGGTATCTGTATCCAGGCGCAGTATCCTTGCATCGGGAAAAAGCTGTGAAAGCTCCTGTTCCGCCTTCTGGGTACCGGCTCCGCTGTAGCGCAGCTTCTTTGAGCCGCATTCAGGGCAGCTTTCCGGCACGGGTATGGAATATCCGCAGTAATGACACATCAGCCTGTGATTGGCGCTGTGATATGTAAGGGATATGGAGCAGTTGGGGCAGGATATGACCTGCTGACATTCACGGCAGGCGATAAAGGTATTATGTCCTCTTCTGTTGAGCAGAAGTATCGACTGCTGTCTGCTTTTCAGATTTTCCTCCAGTGCTTCAAGCAATATACTGCTATAGCCGCTGTTATTGCCCTGGTGCTGCTCGATATTCATATCAGCGGTGACAACATGGGGCAGCATGGCATTTCCATAGCGCTTATCCAGTCTGCAAAGGGAATATCTTCCGCTTCTTGCATATTCAAAGCTTTCCACAGACGGGGTTGCTGATGAAAGCACCAGCGGACATTTATTATAGCTGCACCGGAATTTTGCCAGCTCTCTTGCGTGAAACCGCGGGGTACGGGATGATTTATAGCTGTATTCCTGCTCCTCATCCATAACGATAAGCCCGATATCACCAAGGGGCGCAAATATCGCCGAGCGTGTGCCTACTGCAATATTTGCCCTGCCGTCACGGACTTTTTTCCACTGCTCAAGCCTTTCGCCAAGAGGCAGACCGCTGTGGAATACAGCAACTCTGTCTCCATATCGGGCTTTGAATTTACCAAGAAGCTGCGGTGTCAGGGATATTTCGGGAACCATGCAGATAACTCCTCTGCCGTCTCCGCTTACCCTGTCCACAAGCTTCATAAAAACCGAAGTCTTTCCGCTGCCGGTGACGCCGTAAAGCAGGGTAACGCCGGGCTGACCGCTTTCATATTTTGAAAGGATATCCCTGTATGCGTTTTCCTGTATATCGGTAAGCCTGATCTCCTCTTCTGTATGAAGGCTTTCCTCTGAGGGGGGCGCAGGCTTCGGCGGGTCGGCATCGAAAAATTCGCATATGCCAAGCTTTACAAGATTAGTCATAACTGCCTGACTTACTCCTGTAAAATAGCTCATTTCCTTGACAGAGGCTTCGCCGATATCCTCCAGAGTATGTATGACCTCTGTCTGGGCTGGGGAATACTTTCTGTCCGGCGCTTCGCCCCGAAGCCGTATCATCTTTACGGTCTTATCGGCAATGCGCTTTTTTATTGTCTCTGAACGTATCACAGCGCCCTTTTTGCAAAGGGAATGAAGAAGACCGTCATCCCTCAGTCCGAAGGCTTTCAGAAGCAGATCCTCTCTCACCGGCGATCTTTTTGTCAGAAGATGCTCAAGGATCACTCTCTCATCATCACTGAGAAGAAACTCCCGGGGATCAGCGTCTCTTACAGCGCTGTAGCAGTAGGTCAGTCTGACGGACAGCCCCGCTGGGAGCATTGCCTGACATGCTTCATACAATGTGCAATAGCATCTGTTTTTCATAAAAAGCGCAAGCCCCAGCATTTCCTCTGACATAACAGGCTCCCTGTCGATAAGCATGGATATCTTTTTCAGACCCTCTATGCTTTCGCTTTCATGCACTGACATAACCATGCCCTGTCTGAGTCCATGACCGAAGCTTACCTTGACCCTGCATCCGGGCTTTACTTTACCCTTCATCTCCTCAGGCACAAAATAATCGTAAAGCTTATCAAAGCTGAAATTTGTATTTTCCACAGCGACCGCTGCGGCAAGGGGCTTATCAGTCATCGGTATCCGGCTCAAGGATAGCGTACTTATGATCCTTGAATTCCTGAACTGCAACGATAACGGGCTTGTCACAGACCTTGCCCTTATCGCTCTGCATATCGTCTGTTATCTCTCTTGCTCTTTTTGCAACAGCGATCGCAAGCGCATACTTGCTCATCTTTCCTGCAAAAATATCATCTACTGAAGGTCTTGTGTAATGATCGTACATAAATGATTCCTCCTGATACTTTATTAACTCTGATCGGTGGATCAGTGTTTTTCATTTCTCATCTCTGAGCTTTGCGATAATATCCCTCAGCTCGCCTACACACCTGTCAAGATCATCGTTGACTACCACATAATCATAATCATCGGCAAGGGGAAGCTCTTCAGCTGCTCTTGCCATTCTTTTTGCAATGACCTCTTCGCTCTCAGTACCTCTGCCCCTGAGTCTTTTTTCAAGTATCTCAAGTGAAGGCGGCTTGATGAAGATACTGATACATTCCGGTGTCTGAGCCTTTACTGACTTGCAGCCCTGCACCTCGATCTCAAGTATCACATCCCTGCCCTCCCCGAGCCACTGCTCAACGGGCTTTTTCGGTGAACCGTAATAATTGCCGACATACTGCGCATATTCATAAAAGCCGTTGTCGGCGATCATTTTTTCAAATTCTTCCTTTGAGAGGAAATAATATTCCACTCCATTCTGCTCCTGACCTCTCGGAGCTCTTGTGGTGGCAGAGATGGAAAGACGCATATTTTCGTCCTTCATAAGCTCCTTTACCACTGTTCCCTTGCCTGCTCCGGCAGGACCGGATATTACAAGCAGCAATCCCTCAGACTTCACCGGGAACTACCTCCTCTGTTGATTCTGTATTCTGCGCCCTGTGGAAAAGCGTTTCCGGCTGCAGCGCCGACAACACCACATGGTCGCTGTCGGTGACGATAACAGCCTTTGTTTTTCTTCCGCAGGATGCGTCTATCAATGTACCCCTGTCCTTGGCACCCTGTATCATTCTTTTGACAGGCGCCGCATCAGGGCTGACAATTGCAATTATTCTCTCGGCAGATATCATATTGCCGTACCCGATATTAACAAGCTGCATCCTGAACCTCGCTGGGAATTAGTTATTAGTGATTAGTGATTAGTGGTTAGTTGTTAGTTATTACACTAATTCCAAATTCCTGATTCCAAATTATTCAATGTTCTGTATCTGCTCTCTGATCTTTTCGATCTCAGCTTTGATATCCACTACCTTATGCGCAAGAGCGGCATCGTTTACCTTTGAACCGATGGTATTAGCCTCTCTGTTCATTTCCTGCACGATAAAGTCTATCTTTCTGCCCACAGGCTCGTTTCCGGAAAGCATTGTCCTGAGCTGGTCGATATGGCTTCTCAGGCGCACGGTCTCCTCATCTACAGCGGTCTTATCTGCAAAAATTGCAGCTTCTGTAAGGATCCTCTGGGGGTCGATGGTGGTTTCGCCAAGAATCTCGCTGAGCCTTGCATAAAGTCTTTCACGGTACTCTGCAACGATCTCGGGGGATCTTGCCTCGATCTTCTCCACAATGGAGATTATCCTGTCGCAGCGGGAAAGAACATCCTCCCGGAGCTTTGCGCCCTCCTTTTCCCTCATTGCGAGGAAATCAGCGACAGCCTTCTGACCTGCCTGAGCGGTGACAGCGCAGAGCTTTTCCTCATTTTCGGGAGCCTTTCTGACGGTGAAGATATCATTATATCTTGCAACCGAGCTGACAGAGATATCATCAGCCAGATCATAGCTGTCACGAAGCTGCTGCAAAGCCTTGACATAGCCGGCAGCCAGTGACTGATTGATAGTGACCTCCGCCGCAAGTCCGTCATCAGCCTCAATAGATACATACACATCAATTTTTCCTCTTGTGACATTTTGAGAAACAAGAGCTTTTATTGTTTCCTCGATAAAGCCGCAGCCTCTCGGGGTATGGCACTGCAGCTCAAAAAATCTATGATTAACAGACTTGATCTCAAAGATCACATTTCTGCCTTCAATAACACCTTCAAATCTGCCGTAGCCAGTCATACTTCTTATCATCCAGATCATCTTTTCCGTTTTAAATTAAGCATACTACCGGAGTATACTTTATAACAACTTATTATAGCAGTTTTTTCACCCCTTTGTCAAGCGCCGGCGTGCCGCCGCTGTCAAAATCGCGCCGGCGTGCCGCCGGTGTCATGTTCGCGTTGTAAGTTATTACCATGCAAGCCCTTTTCCTCGCGATTGTAAGATTATCTATGCTGCATTATTTGTCGGTCTGCGATAGTATTTCTGTTGCCAATTATAATTTTACACTTAGCAGCGTCGACGCTGCACCCAAAATCGCGGGGGCAGGTCTGACAAGGCTTTACTTTCGTTCTCGCGTGTTATACTTGAATGGTCGGGGGAAAGCTCAGAAGCGTTGCCGTTGGCGGCTAACTGAAAATTGAAGTCTTAAAAATTTATAAATGCTGATCGCAGCAGGCTCTTTCATGGGAGGCTTTGGAATAATAGCGAGCATCACGAACATTACGAGCATCACGAG
>ONNU01000342.1 GCA_900319255.1 uncultured Eubacteriales bacterium | reverse complement strand
TTCTCGCGATTGTAAGATTGTTCTATTGGCTGCATTTTTTTGTCGGTATGCGATAGTTTTTCATTGCCAATCTTAATTTTACACTTAGCCGGCGTGCCGCCGCCTGCAGTTTATAGTGATTAGCTGCGAGCTATAGTTATATGGAACGGGGAAATGAAATTATTGTAAGCCGGCTTCTGAGCAAAGTCACGGGAGAGTTTTACACTTATGGTCGCGGGGCTGTTCTGGAAATGCTATACTATCTGACCCGCGGGCGCAGCGTGGAATTGACTTGAGGAATCATTTACGGTATGCGGTACTTTTTCGCTGTCGGCTGAATTTTTTCATAGTGCGGTATCACCATTATCAGTTTGATCCTCAGCAGATATATCCGGATTTGTGTCTGGTTTTATAATAAGCTGCAAAATAAATTTAAAGTGACCTTTAATGTCTTGCTTTTTTATCTTTTTTCATGTATTATAAAACTATATAAAATATGATGTCAATGGGAATTAATTATGTAGTATTCCTACACCGATTTCCAAGGGATAAAACGATCAACTGATTTATGGAGTTAATTTATGTATTCTTCTATTATTTTCATTCAGTATCTCAGTATCGTCGTTCTTTTTATTGAAGCCTGGGTCGTGTTCCGGAAGTGGAACAGCAGACTGCACTCTTATCTGTTTTTCGGCATCGTTGCCAATATCGTCAACAATATCGGTTATCTCTTTGAGCTGAAAGCGCAGTCGCTTGACAATTATCTTACGGCTTTGCAGCTTTCCTATGCCGGGCGCGTATGGACGGGCTTTGCGCTGTTCGTTTTCGTGCTGGAGCTTTGCAGGATCAGGCTGCCTGATATTGTCAAGATCATTCTTGCGCTGTTCAATGCAGTCACCTATGTTATTATCCTGACGGTACGAAGCCACAAGCTGTATTACACAGAGCTATCCTTTAAAATGAACGGACAATTCCCCAGTATGGAGCACGGCAGCGGTATCTGGCACAAGCTTTACATGGGGGTTCTGGTCTGCTATATCATCTGCGGGCTGACGATACTATTCATCAAGCGTCACAAGGAAAAGGATATTGCTGCCCGGAAACGGATGCAGCTTGTCATTTTTGCAATGCTGACCGAAAGTGCCTTCTTCCTGATCCAGATATTCGGACCGGATGAATTTACCAACCTCTATGATGTAACCATGCTTGGTTCAGCTCTTGGAACGCTGTTCATGCTTGCTTCCATTTTCCGCTACAATCTGCTTGATGCTGAGCAGCTTGCAAAGGATTATATTCTTGACAAAATGTCGGAGGGCATAGTTGCTGCCGATCCCCAGGGAAATGTCGCATATTTCAACAAGCCTGCTGAAAAGCTTTTCCCCGAGCTGAAAAATGATTCCTCGGATGTCATATGCAGACTTCAGGATGCGGCAGAAAACAACAAGCCCCTTTCAGTCAACGACAAGATCTATACAACCCGCACCGACAAGCTCATCCGGGGAAACACCTCCTCCGGTATCGTCTATATGCTGCACGACAACACCGATCTTTACAATCTCCAGACCGGTCTGAAGCAGGAGGTCGGCAGACAGACCGCAAGAGCAGACAGATTATCCCTTGAGCTTATGATCGCGCTGTCAAGATCCGTTGACGCAAAGGATCATTACACAAACGGTCATTCCGGCAGAGTTGCGGAATATGCCGCCGAGATCGCAAGGCGCATGGGCAAAAGCCAGTCCGAGCAGGAAAAGATATATGAAATGGGGCTGGTTCATGATATCGGAAAGATCGGCGTAAGCGAGGAGATACTCAACAAGACCTCCCGTCTGACGGATGAGGAATTTGCGCAGATCAAAAAGCACACTGTTATCGGCTATGATATTCTTCAAGCCATAACCGAAATGCCCGACCTGTCCATCGGTGCCCGCTGGCATCACGAGAAATACAACGGCACAGGATATCCCGACGGGCTTGCCGGCGAGGATATTCCGGAAGCAGCCCGCATCATATGTGTTGCAGACTGCTATGACGCCATGACCTCAAAGCGCACCTATTCCAAGCCCCGCACGCAGGAATCCGTACGGGCTGAGATCGTCAGATGTACCGGAACACAGTTTGACCCGGCGGCTGCTGAGGTCATGCTGCAGATGATAGACGATGACAAGGACTTTATCATGTGCGAGCAGGGCGGCGCGTGTGTCTGGAAGAACAGAGACAAGCTGCGGCTGATAACCCTGCCTGGAGACAAAGCGACGGCAGTTCAATAATTGATGCTGCAATAAAATCAAGCATAGCAAAAGCCGATGAATTTTTTGGATTCACCGGCTTTATTCTTTATTCTTTTCTTCCGCCTCCCTCTATGAGGGAGGTGGCACGGCGGTACGCCGTGACGGAGGGAGTAT
>ONNU01000343.1 GCA_900319255.1 uncultured Eubacteriales bacterium | reverse complement strand
TGGATGAATAGTAAATGATTGTGGATTTTACATTTTTCCTTTATTTATGATTTCTTCTGACCGCTGGCTTCTTCCGGGGGCAGCGGGTTTGCTCTGCCTGGGCTGGTTTACTGTGTTTTTTGCTTCTGTCCAACGCGCGGATGATCAGTTCGGAAATGCTTGTAATTATTTCACAGTCCCTGGCATGCCGTAGGACGTGACGGAGGGGGTATATCAGGAAGCTTTAGCTTTTGCACAGTTTCCATTTTCCATCTTAATCTAAAAAATAAAAAAGCTCCGTCATTTTCCGGCGGAGCTTTTTCTTATTTTTCTTTATCAAGAAACATCAGCAAAAACTTCTTTGCAAGGCTGTCGGGCTTGATCTTCTCCCTTGCCTGCTCATAGCTGAACCATTCTGCATGATCTACTTCATCGCTGTCGATTCCGCTGAGATCATCGTCTGAGGCTGTGCAGATGAAATTTATCATAAGGGTATTGGTCTTTGGAAAGTATTCGCTCTTATTATAGCGGATATCCTTTATCTCCAGACCCGTTTCCTCACTTATCTCCCTCACAGCCGCCTGTTCTGCGTTTTCGCCCTTTGATATGTAGCCGGCTGTAAGGATGTTATCCTGTCTGCCGTACTGCTGTATGAGAAGTATACGCTTTCTGTCAGGCGATAATATTATCATGCTCACAGCGCAGGAAAACACGGGGAACTGATATGCTCCGCATTTTGTACAGCGAGGTACCAAGCCCTCCCGTTCGCTGTGAAATTCCTCACGCAGAAGTCCTCCGCAGTCCATGCAGTATTTCATATCCTTGTCCTCACATTCCTGAGATACTTTTCAGCCTTTTCCTCCTGCGCAGGTGATATCCCGCTCTCCTTTAAATCTTCCGGCTTTTCAGCGGAGCTTTCCTGCGGCTCCTGCTCCTGCTCCTCTTCGTCATAAAGCTCATCCTCTTCTGCGTTTTCAACAGGCGCAAACACGGCTTTGAATCTGCGCAGCTTATCACGCAGGGGGATATGCTTTTTCTTTCCGTTTCCGATCACAGGCACTTCGTTATTCTGCATTCCCGGAAGGGTGATCTCCCAGCCGCTGTCCTCTACTGTGATATCCTCCTCCCCTGTCGTCTGATCCTGTTCGGGAATTATTCCGGGAAGAATGATATCATTGTCATCCCCGCTTTCATCATCGGCTTCATATTCATCAGGCAGCTTCTCCTGCGCCGTGATCCCGGGGATATGTACTTCCGTTTCAGCGTCGCTTTCCGGCTCTTCTGTGACGTCTGAGGGTGTTTCTGAGGGTACAGGGTCAGCATTCTGCATTTCCTCATCCTCTTCATCGGAATAGTCATCTTCTTCAATGGTCGGAGCAAATACGGCTTTGAGATAGCTAAATTTCCGGGTGATGGTGTTCGTGGGCTTTTCGGGTTTTTCTGGGTCTTCAGACTCATCAGGCTGTTTCTTTTCAATTTCAGCTACTGCGAAAGCCTGATTATCCATTTTAAGATCCTTTACGGTGAGCTTAGTGTGTTCATCCTGTAGCTGCGGGCTGTTCAGCTTCATAACGGCAGTACCGTCAGCTGTCCGGGTTACAAGGAATTTTTCGGGTCTTACGATACGCATTGAGTCAAGAATATCAACGATCTCCCAGGCAATATCGAAAAATACGCCCTTTTCAAACAGTGTCTTATACAGCATATCAAGCGCAATGAACACCAGCGCTCCGGCTGCAGCTTCAAAGGGGTAGGGAGCTATCTGCGCATCCGGCAGAATAAAGGGCAGCACAGCAAGCGCAGCAGCCGGCGGAAAGGGTCTGCGGAATATCAGCAGCAGTCCCACCGCAGCAGTCACAGCCGCAAAAATGCCGGCAGTCATCGGAAGAGCAAACACCTCCGAAAATATCAGGCGGCAGGCTGTACCGGTAAAGGCGCAAAGCACGGTACAGAAGAAAAACCGGAAGGGCGAGGAATGTACGGGGCTGTCGGTATAGGCAGCCTCTGCAAATATAACAGCAAGAGGCGGAGCGATAACAAAGGTCATCCCCGACAGCATAGCCGCTCCTGCCACAGCCGCAAATCCTATAACAAGCCAGCATATTCGGATGATCTCTGAAAGCTTTTCCGGTTTTGCGTTTTCAAATCTGATCGGCTGCACAAGACCGTTTTTTTCCAGGATCAGGCGGATGCCGATTATCATTGCAGTAAGCAGAAGAACGGATATGGGATATACAAGTGACTGCGCAGAGGTCAGCACAGGCAGCACAGCCGCAGATATCATCGGCAGCATAGTACAGCGAGCCGCGGAAAGTATTATCACGCACAAAGCAAATGCGGCAAGCGCCTTTACATAAAGCGGCACAGGCGCAAAGGCTGAAAGCAGATAGCCTATCACTGCGCCGGCGCTCATAAGAGCGAACATTCTCACCGGGGTGACATTCCAGGGCAATTTATCGGAAATAAAAGCGCCCACCGTAAGCGCAGCGACCTCAGGGAAAATGATTTCCGGTTCTCCGAGAAGCTCAGCCACAAGCGCCATAATAACTGCAGTGAGCACAGAAACAGCAAATTTTATCAAAAGTTTAGCTTTAGCGCTGTTATTAATTTTCAAAGGATCCCTCCTAAGCACAGGAAAACAATGATCCTGATAATCAAAGAGCTGCTTTTCGACAACACGGATCATCGGGAAAAGCAGCTCAGGGTATACTAAATGCTAATCAAAGCTCAGCAATGACCTCTACCTCGCAGAGAACATTTTTAGGCAGAGTCTTCACAGCAACGCAGGAACGGGCGGGCTTGCTTGTGAAATACTTACCGTAGATCTCATTGAAAACAGCGAAATCGTTCATATCAGCGAGGAAGCAAACGGTCTTGACAGCCTTATCAAATGAAGAGCCGGCAGCCTCTAAAACAGCGCCGAGATTTTTCATTACCTGTTCGGTCTGACCCTCGATAGTATCAGCCTCGACATTACCGCTTGCAGGGTTGATAGCGATCTGACCGGAAGTAAAAACAAGGCCTCCTGCTTTAACAGCCTGAGAATAGGGTCCGATAGCATCGGGAGCATTTTTAGTATAGATTTTTTCTGACATAATAATCGTCCTTTCAGTTTTGTTTATATTTACAGCAAGCTCAGAAGAGCCGGCTATATTTTATTAGTTATTGTTCCAGGCGTTCCATACGACTTTGGCTTCGCAATCATAATTCCAATTCATACTCCATTCAGACGGCAGGCTGCTCCTTCGTTCGATGTAAATAGTCTGATCTGACTGCCAGCCGACGAATACATTTTCTCTCACATAATTAACACTTTCCGGAATGGTAATGTTATTAAGTCTGATACAGTTTTTAAATGCCTCTTTTCCAATATAAGTAACACTTTCCGGAATATCTATACTTCTCATATAATAAAAATCGGAAAATTCATTATCATGTATTTTTGTTACTCCGTCATAAATTATAACCTTATAAGCATTATTCAAAGCAAACCGCTCTATATCATCCCTATCAAAATCATCCGAATATATTGATAGAATACAAGTTGACTCATCATAGGTGTACGCAGTGGAAGGCTGCACAGATGCTTCTGAATCAACACTTTCAACATCTGAAATACTGCTTTCCGCTTCTGACACATTACCGAAAAGCGTACTTAATCCAGGCAAAGCGAGTGTCAAGCCAATTCCTGCCATAAACGCTGCAATGATCAAAGCAACAATAATGATCTTCTTTTTTGTGCTGATTTTTCCTGACGCAGGGTCAGTCTGGCTCAATGACGGTTCATCTGCGGGCTGCGGCTTATCCTGAGCCTTATCCACTGCGGCAAGCCTGTTATACAGTTCTTTTTTCTCACGTTCATTGAGTTTATAAAGAGATAAAATATTTTGCTCTTTGCTCACTGTTTCACCATCCTTGCAGCAGTTCTGTCTCAGGCAGTCTTTTCCTGTTCCTGTTCCTGTTCCTTTTCCTGTTCCTTGTCCTCTTCCGCCACATACAGTCCTGCGCAGTAGGTCAGAAGCTCCGGCTTATTATATACATAATAGCTTTTCTCCTTATACCCCAGCTCCTTTAATACCGCGATCATCCAGTCTCCCGCTTTTTCATAATCTTCCTTGCTCTCAAACCTGAATTCCAGCAGGTTCTTCCCCTGCTGATACTGTTCCAGCGCGCTGGCGCGGAAGCCCATCTCATCGCCCTTTTTTATATAATAATTTTTCTTCCGGTAATAGTTATCCCCTACCGTGGTCAGCGTTTCCTTGTCTTCATCATTTTCTGGGGTATGCTCGTCAAAGCTCTCCATCTCCGCTTTTGTCAGGCAGAAAAAATTGTGATGTATGAAAGGCTCGCCGTTACGGTCGTTTTTATTATAGTCGTCCCAGGTCACATCTATATATCTTTCTCCGGTCTCAAGGCTGTTTACCTTTGTCCAGATATGCTCCTTTGAATATATCTCGCTGCAGCTATAGCCCATTTTATCAAGAATATAGGAAAAAGCATAGGTATACCCCTGGCATACCGCCCTTTTCAGCACAAGTGCGCCGTATATATCGTGGGTATGATCTCCGTCCTCATCGTCCTCGACAAATTCCGTCCTTCTGATAAGCTCGTCATGCACCAGCAGGATATCCTCCCACTGTGTTCCTCCGCTGCTTTTTCTGACGGTGCTGATAATATCCTCCGAAGCCTTCTCTATCTCCTGAGACATCTTTTTATTTCCGGATGCATCCGGGTAGTATTTGAAATTATACAGCTTGAAATTTGCATTATCATAGGTGGTGACGGAAAAATTCTTTACCCAGAAATTCTCCGGGCAGATATCCTTCCATTCAAGCTCCTCCGCCTTGCTTATCGCAACTGACGGCTCAAGCGCTGTCAGGCAGGCTTTCAGCTTTTCCATGGAATTTTTCCCGCCGTCCTTATTGCTCCACCTTATATATGTAACGCCATCCGGCACCTTCATCTTTTTCGGCACAGCATTTTCCGGCGAGCTGTCATATATCCGGTCTGCGATAATAAATCCCACCGCAAACAACACACCTATGACAAGCGCTATCACAAGAACAAGAGTTCTGCCTGATATCCGTTTTTTCATCATATCACCCCGACATATATGACAGCGCTTTCAAAACATTCAGCATAATACAATATTACAGCTTTACTGCAATCACTGAACGATCCTGTAGCCCTTTCTGATAAGCTCATCCTTTATCTTCTGGATATGCTCATGGTTTCTGGTCTCAAGAGATATACGCAGATAGCAGGCGTTGATATCAGTATTTAGATCAGCTCTGTCATGGCTTACGGCTACGACATTTGCGCCGAGCTTTGAAATAATCTTTGAAACCATGGTAAGCTCACCGGGCTTATCTGTAAGAGCAACTGTGATCTCAGCAAGTCTGCCGGTTTTCTGGAGACCTCTGTCGATAACTCTTGAAAGGATCGTAACATCTATATTACCGCCTGAAACAAGGCAGCAGACCTTCTTGCCCTTGAGAGGAAGCTTATTGAACAAAGCAGCTGCAACAGAAACTGCGCCTGCGCCCTCAGAAATAAGCTTCTGCTTTTCAATAAGGGAAAGTATAGCCGTTGCTGTTTCGTCATCAGAAACGGTGATTATCTCGTCAACATATTTTCCGCAAAGCTCGAAGGTGAGATCTCCGGGAGTCTTTACAGCAATACCGTCTGCAAAGGTATTTACAGAGGGCAGTGTTTCGATATTGTTATGAGCCATAGAAAGGTACATCGAGGGTGCGCCTGCGCTCTGGACGCCGTAGACCTTTACATTGGGATTGAGTGATTTTATAGCATAAGCGACACCGCTGATAAGTCCGCCGCCGCCGATAGGAACGATTACAGCGTCAACATCCGGAAGCTGATCCAGTATCTCAAGACCGATAGTACCCTGACCTGCGATAACCATTTCATCATCGAAGGGATGGATAAATGTAGCGCCGGTCTCCTTCTGAAGCTCGACTGCTTTATCGTGAGCGTCGTCATATGTACCCTCTACCAGCACAGCCTCAGCGCCGTAGCTTTTTGTAGCCTCTACCTTTGAAATAGGCGCAGAGTTAGGCATACAGATAACAGACTTGATACCGTATTTCTGAGCAGCGAGAGCCACGCCCTGAGCATGATTTCCGGCGGAACAGGCGATAACGCCCTTTTCTCTTTCCTCCGGAGTAAGCTGAGAGATTTTATAATAAGCGCCTCTTGCTTTAAATGCGCCTGTGATCTGCAGATTCTCAGTTTTCAGATACAGCTCAAATTCATCAGAAAGGTTAGTCGCCTTTATCATATCAGTAGGACGAATGACCTCTTTAAGTACATATGAAGCGTGATAAATCTTATCTAAAGTCAGCATATTGATTACCCCTTATAAAATAAATACTATACTATAATAAAATACCCCTTTTTCCCCGAAATGACAAGCCCACCCGGCGGCGCCGGCGTGCCGCCGGTGTCAAGATCGCGGGGGCAGGTCTGACAAAGCTTTACTTTCGTTCCCGCGTGTTATACTTGGATTGTAGGGGGAATGAAATTATTCTCAGCCAACTTCTATGAAAAGTCCCAGAAATATTTTACACGAACGGCGTGCCGCCGGTGTCATATCGCGGGGCAGGTCTTACAAAGTTTTACTTTCGTTCCCGCGTGTTATAGTTGGGTGGTAATTGAAAAATAGAATTATCCTTAAGCTGACATCTTCGGTAAGGGTTAAAAAAAGAATCCGCTCCTCCGCTTTATTGCCTTGAGCCATGCTTCATTATTGTTTCTGCTTTGGTGGAACAAAAGGTGGAAACCACAAGGGGTGTCCCCCTTGTGGTTTCCCCCTTTTGCAATCCCCTTTCCTTATCCTCCTTGGTATGCCGGACTTTAGTGACTAAGAGTTGGTATTTTTTTGAGGATTTAATGATTATCTGAAAATGCACCCTT
>ONNU01000346.1 GCA_900319255.1 uncultured Eubacteriales bacterium | reverse complement strand
TCCTACGCAGTAAAGGATTACGGCGATCTTATCCCTGGTCACGGCGGAATACTTGACAGATTTGACAGCGTTATTTTCTTTGCGCCGTTCCTCTGCATTATGTCAGCATATCTGCCCATCGTCATTAAATGATAATGGCATAGTATCGAAATTAAATAGTATTATTTCTTTTGCCGTTTGCCCTATGCAGACGGCAAAAAGATAACATAACGAAAAATAAAAAAGGAGTGTGAGCTTATGGCTTCAAAAATTTCTGTTCTTGGATCTACCGGTTCCATCGGGACCCAGACTCTTGATGTTGCAAGGATGCATGGTCTTGAGGTAACAGCGCTTACAGCAAATTCAAACATCCGGCTGCTTGAGGAACAGGCAAGGGAGTTTCATCCGAAAATGGTTGCTGTTCTTGATCTCGGAGCCGCCGCTCAGCTCAAGATCGCCCTGAGAGATACGGATATTGACGTATTCTGCGGGGACGAGGGAATAATACAGGCAGCCTGTGAGGAAAGCTGCGATACGGTAGTGAATTCTATCGTAGGAGTTGCTGGTCTTGTGCCTACCATGAAAGCGATAAAAGCAGGAAAGAATATTGCTCTTGCAAACAAGGAAACGCTTGTTGCAGGAGGCAGGCTTGTGATGGAAGCCGTACAAAGCTATGACGTAAAGCTTTATCCGGTAGACAGCGAGCATTCCGCAATATTCCAGTGCCTGCAGGGATGTCTCAAAGGCTCGCTGAAAAAAATAATCCTTACCGCATCGGGAGGATCATTTTTCGGCAAGACCAGAGAAGAGCTTGAAAACGTAACTGTAAAGCAGGCTCTGACCCATCCGAACTGGGATATGGGAGCGAAGATCACCATAGATTCCGCTACCATGATGAATAAGGGACTTGAAGTCATTGAAGCCTCATGGCTTTTCGGCTGCAGGGATCAGGATATAGATGTGCTTATTCATCGTGAAAGCATCATCCATTCCATGATACAGCTGAAGGATAACGCTGTAATAGCGCAGCTTGGGGTACCTGATATGCGTGTGCCGATACAATATGCCCTCACTTACCCGAAAAGGCTTCCGTCACCGGTAAAGGAGCTTGACCTTGCGCAGCTTGGCTCCATGAGCTTCTATAAGCCTGATTATGACACATTCAGATGTCTTACACTCTGCCGTGAATCCCTGCGAAAGGGAGGACTGTATCCCACAGTTGCAAATGCGGCGAATGAAGCAGCGGTAGCAATGTTCCTGAGAGAGCAGATACGTTTTCTTGATATTGCAGATATCGTGGAGGATGCGCTGAATGGATTCAGTGATAATAAAGAAGATTTTACGCTTGAGGATATACTGAAAGCGGACAGGGACACAAGGCTCAGAGTGTCCGAAAAATACGGTCACAGCAGCTTTGAATGATATAAAAGCTGCAAGGCAAATAATAAGTTTATCTGGAGATGATCATCATAGAAGCAGTCTTACTAATAATAATCGGAATACTGATATTTGAGCTGATTATTTTCGTGCATGAGGGAGGTCACTGCATCGCAGCAAAGCTTTCGGGAGTAAAGGTAAATGAATTTGCTCTCGGAATGGGACCAAAGCTTTTTTCCTTCAAAAAGGGAGAAACGACCTATTCGCTGAGACTTTTTCCCATAGGCGGTTTTTGCTCGATGGAGGGCGAGGACAGCGAAAGCGATGATGAAAGAGCATTTATCAATAAGCCGGTATGGAAAAGAATGATAATTGTTGTTGCAGGCGCTGTAATGAATATAATTCTTGGCTTGATAATGACAATGATCGTACTTGCTCCGAATAAGAATTTCGGTTCGACCCAGATCGCAAAATTTGAAGAAAACTCTGTCACCTCACAGCAGCTGCATGTAGAGGACAGATTTGTAAAGATCAACGGATATCATATTGATACCACCCTTGATATGAGCTTTGCGATACAGACAGCAAAGGAAAACGATTTCAGCATGACCGTTGAACGCGGCGGAAAGTACGTTGATCTGGAGCATGTAAAATTCCCCACCGTTGAAAAAGAGGATAAAAACGGTGAGAAAAAAGAGATAATCCAGATAGATTTCCGTATCCATGCGATAGAAAATAATTTCGGCAATCTTCTGAAACAGACATGGCTCACTACGATATCTACATTAAGGGTAGTATGGTCAAGTCTTGCCGGACTGGTGACCGGGCAGTTCGGTCTGAATGAGATATCCGGCCCTGTGGGAATGACCTCAGCAGTATCCCAGGTCACAGCAAAAGGACTTGAAACAGGCTTTTTAGACGGTTTGCTTGCGCTGGTCAATGTTATGACGATAATAACCATCAACCTCGGCATAGTAAATCTTCTTCCGCTGCCTGCGCTTGACGGCGGCAGATTCGTATTCCTTGTAGTCGAAGCGATTCGCAGAAAGCCCATAAACCGCACTGTGGAAGGATATATCCATGCCGGAGGAATGGCTTTGCTGCTGATATTCATGCTGGTTATAACGATCAAGGATATTTTCCAGTTTTTTGTATAGAAAAACCTTATGTATATGCGCCTGTGCGCCAAATAATGGTCTGATCCGTAAATGAACCTTTGATAATCGTATTATGGAGAGTTGATAATTATGGAAAGAAGAAAGACAAAAAAAGTCACATTAGGCAATATCAGCATCGGAGGAGACAGCAGCATAACCGTTCAGTCCATGCTGAATACACCGTCCACCGATATAGAGGGCAGCGTAAGACAGTCGATAGAGCTTGAAAAAGCCGGCTGCGAGATAATAAGACTTGCGATACCAGATGAGGACGCAGTACAGCTTATCCCTGCGATAAAGAAGGAGGTCAGCGTACCGCTTGTTGCCGATATCCATTTCAATTACCGTCTTGCGCTTGAAGCAGCCGCAGCGGGCATTGACAAGATCAGGATCAATCCCGGAAACATAGGTTCTGACGACAGAGTAAAGCAGGTAGCCGATGAATGCAGACGCAGGAACATTCCCATCAGGATAGGTGTAAATTCCGGTTCACTTGAAAAGCACATTCTTGAGAAATACGGCAAGCCTACGCCGGAGGCTCTTTGTGACAGCGCATTATATCACGCTTCACTTCTTGAAAAATTTGACTTTGATAATATAGTGCTTTCCATGAAATCATCGAATGTAGAATTCATGGTAAAGGCATATGAGCTTGCAGCGGAGAGGACAGACTACCCGCTTCATCTCGGAGTAACGGAAGCAGGCACAGAGAGAATGGGCATAATCAAATCCTCAATGGGCATTGGTTCGCTTCTTATGAGGGGAATAGGCGATACGATAAGGGTATCCCTCACCGATAGTCCTGTGAAAGAGGTATATGCAGCGAAGGATATACTGAAGGCGCTTGGTCTGAATAAGGACGGAGTAAAGTTCATATCCTGTCCCACCTGCGGCAGAACGAGGATAGATCTCATCGGACTTGCAGCAAAGGCTGAGGAGCTTCTCAGGGACTGCAAAAAGAATATCACAGTGGCAATAATGGGATGTATCGTCAACGGACCAGGAGAAGCGAGAGAAGCTGATATCGGAATAGCCGGCGGTGACGGAGCAGGGCTTATTTTCAAAAAGGGCGAGATCATCAAGAAGGTTCCCGAAGAAGAGCTGCTCAGCGAGCTTATGAAAGAAATAGAAAAAATGTAAAAAATGTGGCTGTCGATTGAAAAAATTGTTAAAGTTTCGCCAGCCTTTACAAAGGCTGCAGGGGTTCAGGGGGAGGAGCCTCTTGGTCGCCGTCCGCAGACGGCGAAATCCCCTTGCGTGAGAATCCCTCCGCAAGGGGTGAATTCAAAAACATTCCAGTGGACTGTTTTTGAAGAGGGGACGCCCTGGGAAAGAGGGCGTCCCCTTGCAGCAATTATGAAACAATTTATCTTTCTGCTGCAAAGCAGCAAGGGAAAAATCTGACAAACCATAAATTTTTATAAGACAGCCATATTTTTGAATGTCAGTATAAAACACATTACTTCCGGTTCTTCCCGGAAAAGGATCATGTGGAGGTTTTAGCAATTTGAAAAGTTTTATTGAGGTATTCAGGAATTATATTGATGTCAGCAAGCTGCCCGCAGCGCTGACCGAAAGTATTGTCAGTAATACCGTCATATATTCACAGGAAAGAACGATGACCATAAGGCTTGAGGCAGCCGGTCTTATCAGCAGAAGCGATATATTTGCGGCTGAGGATATGATATGCAGGAGCGTTCTTGCGCTGTACAGCTGCCGTATCGAGCCGCATTATGACAGCACTCTTTTTGATACTGAATATTATCTTCAGCTTGTACTTGAATTGAAAAGAAGGAACGCTTCACTCAACGGAACGCTGAATGATTCCTCTGCCGAAATAATCGGAAAGGAAATAATAATTGATCTCAAGCACGGCGGCAAGGATTTTCTTGTCAGTCAGGGCTTTGACAAAAATCTTTCAGCGCTCATAAGATCAGAATTTGATCTGAGCTTTGATGTCAGATTCACAGGCATTACCCGTATAGACAATGAAAGCGACGCATATATAGAAAAGCAGCGCATCCTTGAGGAAAAGGTAATAAGAGAAGCCCAGATCTCAAAGATGGAGCAGTATGAAGACATGATGAATACGGCGAACGAAAGAAAAGCCGAGATCGAGAAAAAACAGACCGTATCGGTAAAGCCGGCATCATCAGCAGAGATTGAGTTTCGTGACAGCGATAATCTTGTTCCTGCATACATACCGGAAAGCGCAAATCCCATCTATGGTTCGCCGATCCACGGGGATGTTCTTCCGCTGGATCATCTGAATCAGGGCTCCGGAAGAGTCATTGTCTGGGGACAGATCTTTTCCATTGAATCAAAGGATACCAAGGATAATAAAAAGAAGATCATAACCATAAGCATCACAGATTTCCGCGGCTCTGCAAATCTGAAGCTTATAGATACAAATGAGAAATGCGCCCCTGTACTTGCGCTGAAAAAAGGAATGTCCATTCTTGCAAGAGGCGAAGCGCAGTTTGATAACTTCGATCATGATGTAAATGTCATGACAAGAGCTATCAGCGTAGTTGCCGTGCCGAAGCTGGTGGATAAAGCCGAAAAGAAAAGAGTGGAGCTTCATCTTCATACAAATATGTCCGCAATGGATGCTATCACCAGCGCAGGCGAGCTTGTCAACAGGGCTTATGAATGGGGAATGCCCGCAATAGCAATAACCGACCACGGTGTTGCGCAGGCATATCCTGACGCTATGAATGCCTGTGACGCCATAGCCAAAAAAGGCGGCGATTTCAAGGTCATTTACGGCGTTGAAGCATATTTTATCAATGACCGGGCATCCTCTGCTGTTGTAGGCGATGCAGATATACCCCTGAACGGTGAATTTGTGGTATTTGATATAGAGACCACGGGACTGAGCGCCGCAAGAGAAAAGATAACTGAAATAGGCGCATTCAAGGTCGTAAACGGAGAGATAGGGGAGAAATTCTCCACCTTTGTCAATCCTGAAAAGCACATCAGCGAAAAGATCACCGAGCTTACAGGAATAACCGATGAAATGGTTGCAGACGCGCCCTCTGAGAAGGAGGCTGTAAAAGCGTTCCTTGATTTCTGCGGCGAGAATGCTGTAGTTGTTGCGCATAATGCGGCATTTGATACATCCTTTATCAAAACAGCGGCAGACAGAAACAGGCTTGATTATACACTTACATATGTGGATACCCTTGCAATTTCGAGAGGAATTTTTTCACAGCTGAATAAGCATAAGCTTGACACCATTGCAAAATTCCTGAAATTAGGCACATTCAATCATCACAGAGCATATGACGATGCGATGATGCTTGCAAAGATATTTGTTGTGATGCTGAACAAGCTTTCCGAGGAGTATTCAGTGAAAACAGTATCGCAGATAAATAATGCGATCCCCAAGCCTGATTTCAAATCCTTCAAATCCTATCACCAGATAATTCTTGCAAAGAATCAGCTGGGACTTAAAAATCTGTATAAGCTTATTTCAAAGGCTCATATCAATTATTTCTATAAAAAGCCTCTCATCCCGAGATCAGAGCTTGTCAAACACCGCAGCGGACTGATTATCGGCTCTGCCTGTGAAGCGGGGGAGCTTTTCCGGGCGATAGTTGACGGTAAAAACTGGGATGAATTAAAGCAGATAGCCTCCTTCTATGACTATCTGGAGATACAGCCCATCGGCAATAATATGTATATGCTTCGCAACGGTACAGTCAATTCCGTTGAGGAACTGCAGGATTTCAATAAAACAGTGGTGAAGTTAGGCGAGGAGCTGAATATCCCTGTTGTAGCGACCTGCGATGTGCATTTCATGGATCCGTACCAGAGCGAATACAGAAAGATACTTATGACCTTCCAGGGCTTTTCTGACGCAGCAGAGCAGGCTCCGCTGTATTTCAGAAATACCGAGGAAATGCTCAGGGAATTTGAATATCTCGGCAAGGAAAAGGCATATGAGGTGGTTGTTGAAAATACCAATAAGATCGCTGATATGGTAGAGCGGCTCAGAGCTGTGCCCAAGGGCAATTTCCCGCCGTTCATTCCCGGAGCGGAGGAGGATCTTACACGCATCACACTTGAAAGAGCAAAGAATATGTACGGCGATCCGCTGCCGGAGATCGTTCAGGCAAGGATCGACAAGGAGCTTAATTCTATCATAAAGAACGGCTTCTCAGTCCTGTATATGACAGCCCAGAAGCTTGTTGCCAATTCAAATGAAAACAAATATCTTGTAGGCTCCCGTGGATCAGTAGGTTCATCCTTTGTTGCGACCATGTCGGGTATATCGGAGGTAAATCCTCTGTGTCCCCATTATGTCTGTCCGAAATGCCGGAACAGCGAATTTTTCAATGACGGCAGCGTAGGCTCAGGCTTTGATCTTCCCGAGAAAAACTGTCCCAACTGCGGAACAAAATATCTCAGAGACGGTCACGATATCCCCTTTGAGACCTTCCTGGGCTTCAAGGGCGATAAAACCCCTGATATCGACCTTAACTTTGCCGGAGAGTTCCAGACCCGTTCCCACAGATATACGGAGGAGCTTTTCGGAAAGGAAAATGTTTTCAAAGCCGGAACAATAGGCACAGTCGCAGAAAAGACAGCTATCGGCTTTGTGCGCAAATATTCGGAGGTCACAGGAAAGCAGGTCAGCAAGGCGGAGGAAAGACGTCTTGCAGCAGGCTGTACAGGCGTGCGCCGCACAACAGGTCAGCATCCTGCGGGAATGGTCGTTGTACCGCGAATGAATGATATTTATGAATTCTGTCCGATACAGAGACCTGCGAATGACCAGAAGACCGATATAATAACGACTCATTTTGACTTCCATTCCATTCACGATACGGTATGTAAGCTTGACGAGCTCGGACACGATGTTCCGACCATATATCACTATCTCGAGGAATACACGGGTATCGACGTTATGAATATCTCCATGAGTGACCCGGAGGTAATGTCGCTGTTCACATCCCCGAAGGCGCTGGGAGTTGAACCGGAGGATATAGATTCCCAGACAGGAACCTTTTCGCTTCCGGAGGTGGGTACTAAATTCGTAAGAAATATGCTTATCGAGACCCAGCCCAAGACCTTTGCCGATCTTCTTCAGGTATCAGGTCTTTCGCATGGTACTGACGTATGGATCGGAAATGCAAACGAGCTTATTGAAAAGAAAATATGTACGATCTCCGAGGTTATCGGAACCCGTGATAATATCATGGTATATCTTATGCATAAGGGACTTGAGCCGGATATGGCGTTCAAGATCATGGAGATCGTCCGTAAGGGTAACGCTACAAAGCTCCTCACCGAAGATCATATCAAGGCAATGAAGGAGCATAACGTGCCCGACTGGTATATAGATTCATGTATGAAGATCAAATATATGTTCCCGAAGGCTCATGCTGCGGCGTATATGATAGCTACGCTTCGTCTTGGCTGGTATAAGGTGCATAAGCCGAAGGAATATTATGCAGCATACTTTACTGTCAGAAGCGAGGATTTTGACGGCGCGCTTGTGTGCAAGGGAAGAGATGCTGTACGCAATAAAATGGCTGAAATAACCGCAAAGATACAGAACAAGGAAGCCACCGCAAAGGATGAATCCACCTTTGCAACGCTCCAGATCATAAATGAAATGCTTGCAAGGAATATTGGAGTTCTTCCTATAGATATATATAAATCTGACGCAAAGAGATTTCTGGTTGAAGGCGATAAGATAAGACTGCCGTTTTCATCACTTTCAGGCGTAGGCGAATCCGCTGCAGTAGCGCTTGCCAATGCACGTGAAGGCGGAGAGTTCATATCTGTCGAGGATTTCCAGTCCCGGGCAAAGGTATCCAACAGCATAATGGATCTGCTGAGGGATATGGGGACCTTCAAGAATATGCCTGAAAGCAGCCAGCTTACCTTGTTTATGTAATGAAAAGAAAACACCGGGTACAGCCGGAAAGTTATGGAAAAAAGAAAGGGATGAGATAATGAATAATGAAGGTGAAACATATAATGGTATACCTGTCCTACCGTTGAGAGGACTTGTAATATATCCCGGCTCTGTCCTGCATTTTGATGTAGCAAGAGACGATTCTGTACTGGCGCTGACCGAATCAATGAAAAGCAGCCAGCATATATTCATCACTTCGCAGAAGGATCCCATGAAGGATGAGCCGGAATTGAAGGATCTGTTTCAGATCGGCGTATATTCGCAGGTTATGCAGATCGCAAGGCTGACAGAGAATTATCTTCGTGTGGTGATAAGAGGCATCACAAGAGCAAAGGTGATCTCCCAGGATTATTCATCCGATTATCTTAAAGTAGATATCACTGAGCTGAAGGATATACCTTCGGGTAATTATCTGAAAATTGAAGCGCTTACAAATATGATAAAGGATGCAGTGCAGGACTATGCGCTGAACAATCCGAGAATACCCCAGGATATACCCCTTCGCGCAGCTGATATCGAGGATGCAGGACGGCTTGCTGATTTTGTAGGCGATAATTTCATCAGGGATTTCCGTGATAAGCAGAAGATACTTGATCTGCTTGATGAAGAGGAAAGGCTTACAAAGACCTATGAGCTTCTTCTCCATGAGATAAGCATACTTGAGATCGAAAACGAGATCAGCGAAAAGACCAAGGAAAACATTGATCTTAACCAGAAGGAATACTATCTGAAGGAAAGGCTCCGCGCGATAAAGGATGAGCTTGGGGATACCGATGATTATTCAGCCGAAGCCGATGAATACAGAGAAAAGATCAAAAAGCTGAACACAAGCGATGAAAACAAGGATAAGCTTTATAAAGAGGTATATAAGCTTGAAAAAATGATGACCGGCTCAGCGGAAGCAAATGTTGTCAGGACATATCTTGATACCTGCGTAGAGCTTCCCTGGGGCGTGTACACAAAGGAAAAGATCGACATTAAGCATATCAATTCCCGTCTTGATAAAAACCATTACGGGCTGAAAAAGGTCAAGGAAAATATTGTCGAAGCCCTTGCGGTAAGGAAGCTGAATCCGGAGGTCAAGGGTCAGATCATCTGTCTTGCAGGTCCTCCCGGAGTAGGCAAGACCTCCATCGCACATTCTGTTGCGGAAGCAGTAGGCAGGAACTATCAGAGGATCGCGCTGGGCGGCATCCATGACGAAGCAGAGATCCGCGGTCACAGAAGAACCTATATCGGCGCAATGATGGGCAGGATCATGTATGCTGTAAACCAGTCGAAATCCGCAAATCCGCTGATACTTCTTGACGAGCTTGACAAGCTGGGACGTGACTATCACGGGGATCCCACATCGGCTCTTTTGGAGGTGCTTGACGGCGAGCAGAATTCCACCTTTTTCGATCATTATATAGATATGCCCTTTGACCTGAGCAAGGTGCTTTTCATCACCACCGCCAATGATTACACAGCCATTCCGGCTCCGCTGCTTGACAGAATGGATATAATACATATTGACAGCTACACAAGAGAGGAAAAATTCCAGATCGCAAAAAGGCATCTTGTATCAAAGCAGCTCAAGGCTCACGGTCTCAGCTCAAAGGAATTCAAGATAACCGATACTGCGATATATGATATCATTGACAGCTATACAAGAGAATCCGGCGTAAGAACTCTTGAAAGATTTATTTCAAAGCTGATGAATAAGGCAGCTGTAAAAATCGTCAGCGAAGAGGTAAAGAGCATCCGTATCAATACAAAGAATCTTGAGGAATATCTCGGCAGCAGAAAATATAAGCTTGATACTCTTGAAAAGGAGAACGAGGTGGGACTTGCAACAGGACTTGCATGGACGTCAGTGGGCGGCGAAACTCTCCCCGTAGAGGTAGCCGTACTCAACGGCACAGGAAAGATCGAGCTTACCGGTTCTCTGGGGGATGTCATGAAGGAATCGGCTCATGCGGCATATACATGTGTACGCTCAATGTCGGATAAGCTCAGCATTGATCCGGAGTTTTACCAGACAAAGGATATCCACATCCATGTACCGGAGGGAGCAGTTCCCAAGGACGGACCTTCCGCCGGCATTACTATGGCGACAGCGATAACCTCAGCCCTTACCGGAAAGCCTGCCAGAAGAGATCTTGCAATGACCGGTGAGATCACCATCAGAGGCAGGGTACTTCCCATAGGCGGACTGAAGGAAAAAACCATGGCAGCATACAGGCTCGGAATAAAGACAGTTATTATTCCTGAGGAAAACAAATCAGATCTTGATGATATAGATCCGCTTGTAAGGGATTCGATAGAGTTTGTATTTGCAGACAATATCAATACCGTGCTTGACAATGCGCTGGTACAGGGCAAAGGGGGGAGCAAATGAATTTCCATATAGTTGAATTTGAAGCATCCTACGGAAAATCAAAGCAGATACCTGCATCAGATATGCCGGAGATAGTATTTTCAGGAAAATCCAATGTAGGAAAATCCTCTCTTATCAATAAGATACTCTACCGCAAATCCATTGCCAGAGTAAGCGCAACTCCCGGAAAGACCACCACTATCAATTTCTTCAAGCTGAATGATGTACGCTTTGCAGATCTTCCGGGATACGGATATGCAAAGGTGTCAAGAAGCGAAAAAGACCGCTGGGCAGAGCTTGTAGAGGGCTATTTTGCTCAGGAGCGCGCTATCTCGCTGATAGTACAGATATGCGATATACGTCACAGTCCCACAAAGGACGATATTGCGATGATAGATTTTCTCTATTCAACGGGATATAATTTTATCATTGCTCTGACAAAGCTTGATAAGCTGAAAAAATCACAGATACAGTCAAGGATAGACGCTCTGACTGAGGAGCTTTCGGCATATGAGGGAGTAAGGCTTTTCCCGTGCTCGTCGCAGACCGGAGAGGGAGTTGACGAGATAAGGCAGGCTATTGAAGAAAGCATAGCGGAGGATTAAGATAAAAAGCTGACAGCGGCAGGAATGCTGCCGGAGGGGAAAATTTTATCACTTTTCGGACTATCGGACAAAGCAATAAATAAAAAAAGTCGGTGAACCAAACGATTCATCGGCTTTTTTCTATGTGATGGAATTTTTTGTCAAGATTTACTTCATTGCCTTGCGGCAGTGAGGAAAGATCATGGACAGGCACAAAAGGATCTCTACAGGGGATAAGGAAATGGGTTGTGAAATAATTACAAGCATTGCCGTAGCGATCATCCGCGCGTCAGGCAGGAGCCGGAAACATGGTAAACCAGCCAAAGCAGAGCGAAGCGGGGAGGATAAGGAAAGGGGGACCCTAGAAGAAGCCAGCGGTCAGAAGAACTCAAAATATAAAGAAAAACTGTAAAATCAGAAATCATTCCCTATAGACCACTATAGTATATCTTAACATTTCTCACCTCATTTTTGCGTCATTTCCAGTATCATTTCCGCAGCCTTTATTCCATCGACAGCTGCCGACATGATACCCCCGGCATAGCCTGCGCCCTCGCCGCAGGGATAAAGCCCCTCCATACTGACGGACTGCATTTTTTCGTTTCTCAGTATTCTGACCGGTGAAGAGCTGCGGCTTTCAACAGCTGTCAGTACAGCATCCTCATCAGCAAAGCCCTTGAGCCGTGAATCCATAAGAAGAAGCCCTTCTCTGAGAGAATCCGCCATAAATCCCGGCAGAAGCCTGTTCAGATCGGTTTTTTCAACTCCCGGTCTGTAGCTCGGGATAACAGAGCCGAAGCCTGCTGAGGAAGTCCTGCTGAGAAATTCGCCCACTCTCTGGACAGGGGCATGATAATTTTCCCCGCCGAATGAAAACGCTCTTTCCTCAAGCTCTCTTTGCAATCTGATACCGGCAAGCGCATCATCGCTGCCGAAATCATCCGTATCAATGCCCACCAGCACAGCGGAATTTGCATTTATCATATCTCTTGCATATTCGCTCATGCCGTTTGTCACAAGCCTGCCCTTTTCGCTGGCGGCGGCGACAACGCATCCGCCGGGGCACATACAGAAGGTATAGACACCCCGTCCGCTTTTTGTATGCACGGCTAATTTATAATCAGCAGCTTTCAGTCTCGGGTGATCGTAAAAATCCCCGTATTGCTGTTTATTGATATTTTCCTGCAGATGCTCGATCCTCACACCCATAGAAAAAGCCTTCTGCTGCATAGCTATACCCTTGCTGCGGAGCATTTCAAAGGTATTTCTTGCGCTGTGACCGATCGCGAGGATAACATTATCCGTTTCGATCCTGTTGACGGTATTTCCGGCGGTATAGGAAACAGCACATATCCTGCCGTTTTTTTCTTCGATATCAGAAAGCCTCGCATCAAATATAACCTCGCCGCCGCAGGAGATAATATCATTTCTGATATTCTTAACGACATTTCTCAGGATATCCGTCCCGATATGCGGCTTTGCAAGATACATTATATCCTCAGGGGCGCCATGAGCTGTAAATTCGCTCAGCACCTTGCGGATACGCTTGTCCTTTGTACCGGTGTTGAGCTTTCCGTCAGAGAAAGTTCCTGCGCCGCCCTCACCGAACTGGATATTTGAGCTTTCGTCCAGCAGACCTCTGCTTCTGAAAACATCCACATCAGCCGTGCGCCTGTCCACATCCTTGCCCTGTTCGATTATCAGCGGCTCCTGTCCAGCCTGAGCGAGTATCAGCCCCGCAAAAAGACCGCAGGGACCGCAGCCTATTATCACCGGTCTTTTTTCAAGCTTTCCCGAGCTTTTCAGCTCATAGCTGTACGGCTCTGTAATTTTAGCTTTTGAGCTGCGCCTGGCGATCCTGTCCTCATTTTTGAAAACCTCGATATCAATTGCAGCTTCAAAATGTACATTATTCTTTTTTCTTGCGTCCACGCTTCTTTTGAAAAGCCCGGCGCTTTTAATGCTGCTTTCGCTGATCTTCAGCGCCTGAGCCGCATATTTTATAAGATCCCCGTCATCATAATCAAGGGGAAGAGAAATATTATTTATCCTTATCATTTCATCACCATTTATTTAATATGTTCTGCAGCCCTGATACCGCTGCCAAAGGCGAAATGCAGATTATATCCCCCGCAGTCGCCGTCCGCGTCAAGCAGCTCTCCGCAGATATAAAGATTTTTTATTTTCCTGCACATCAGTGTCTCCGGATCAACGGTCTTGCTGTCATAGCCGCCTGCGCTGACCTGTGAGGTTTCAAACCCGCTCAGACATTCCGGAGTAAAGCAAAGCTCCTTTATTTCATCCGCAAGCATTCTCAGCTGCTGGTCGTTCAATGAGCTGCATGTTCTTCCTTTCAGACCTGCCCTTGCAGCAATGACACCGGCAAGCTTTTTATCAAAAGCGAAGGATAATATAAGCTCTGAGCTTTCACCTCCGAAAATTCTGCGGCATTTTTTCAGATATGCAAATACCTCATCACGATCCGTTTCAGGCATAAGATCCACCGAAAGGCTGAGCTTTTTACATTCTCTTCCGGAAACCGAACCCAGAGCAAAAAACTCATTGACATACCTTGACAGATCAAAAACGCAGATACCCGATAAGCCCTTGTCCGAAAATTGTATCTCACCTTTTTTTTCAGCGATCTTTTTATTGTCAGCGAAAAGAGATACCGTTCCCTTGGCTCTGACGCCTTTAAGAGCCTTGAATTTTTCACTGCACGGAACAGGCGAAAGCGAAGGGAAAAGGGGAGCAGGCTTCAGCCCCGCCTTTTTCAGAAGGGAATAACCGCTTGTATCAGCTCCCAGCGAAGGAGAAGCAGCCGAGCCTGAGGCAAAAATAATATTATTTGCAAAAATAATATCATTATCATCCGAGGAAATAATAAAAGTATCATTTTCCTTATGTATCGAATTGATATGAAAATCGCAGATTTCCTCAGCGCCGTTTTGCATAAGCCTGTATCTCAGGCAGTCCAGCACAGTGCTTGCTTTATTGCTGTAGGGATAAAGCCGTCCCTCGCTGTCCTCACGGATAAGGAGACCGAGAGAGCTGAAAAAGCTTATCGCCTTATCTGTATCAAAGCCTGAAAGAACGGAATCTATTATTTTTTTATCGCCGTGATAATTTCTGCGTGATAAATTTCTGTTGCCGATATTGCATCTTCCGTTACCGGTCGCAAGGAGCTTTCGTCCGGTTTTAGCCTGCTTTTCGATAACGGCTACGCTGCCCCTTCCGAATCTGCCGGAAGCAGTAACTGCCGCTGCAAGCCCCGAAGCGCCCCCGCCGACAACAGCGACTCTGACCTTTTTTTTCATCCCATCACCCTAACAAAATAAAATTACATAATAAAGCCAGACCCTGCCAATACTATAAAATAAGAACCGGTCTGTCTTAAAAATATCTACATGTACTATTGTACCACATCCTCCCCCCAACATTCAACCGGCGTGCCGCCGGTGTCATGATCGCGGGATAGGTCTGACAATGCGTTACTTTCGTTCTCGCGTGTTATAGTTAGATGGTAAGGGGAATGAAAGAATCCTCAGCCAGCTCCATATCAAAGT
>ONNU01000349.1 GCA_900319255.1 uncultured Eubacteriales bacterium | reverse complement strand
ACAGAGCCTGAGGTCATCTGATCCATTCCGCTTACGGTATACAGCAGTGTGGATTTACCGCTGCCGCTTGGTCCCATTATGGAGACAAACTCTCCATCCTCCATCTCAAAATTAACGTTTGTGAGAACCTCGTTGCTGTATTTATTCATCTTATAGGTCTTGCAAAGATCCTGTACGGTTATTATCCTGCTCATTTTAACACCTCCGTTATTCGTTGCTGATACTCCATATAGCTATCTTTTTTATCTGTCCCAGATTCAGCCACTGCGTCAGCACAACAGCAGCCGTAAGTATGCACGGTATTACGCATACGCTGAATAACCATTCCGGCAGGAACGCAAAGCCCGTTATTCCCAAGGATTCCATTATCATTCCTACGATTGCCTGCCCTGCCGTCTGCAGCAGCAGCTCGCCGAGTATCACAGCTGCAAGTGCAAGCAGAAGTATCCTGATAACATGAGCCGCCTTTATCGAACCGTCTGTAAAGCCCATGCTCTTCAGCAAAGCAATCTCAGACTTTTCCTCTGCGATGAAAATACTCGAGTACAGATACGTCATAAGAATCAGTATGAATATTACAAGACCGCCTACGCCGTATTCCAGCAATGTGAAGAGCTGATCGTATTCAAGCAAAGCACGATGTACATATTCCTCACCGGTAAGGGTCTCTTCCTCTCCGAAAAGCTTTTCCAGATCGTTGAAGGCTTTTTCTTTTTCCGCACCCTCTGCATCGATTATAAATGCCATAGCATATTGAAAGTCCTTTTGCCCGCCCTCAGGCTCATATTCGTTGCTGAGTATTGCCGTAAGTGTGCCTGAGTCTAAAATGTCAATAAGACCGGTGACCTTGAACTTTTCAGTTGTGCTTTCCCTTGACATACCGTCCTCTGAGGTTGCGCCAAGTTTGATCTCGATCTCATCTCCTATGTCTATACCCAGATTAGAGGCGGCAAAGCGGCTCAGCGCGGCTTCGTCCTTTTTTACCGGCATAGCTCCGGCGCAGTATGGTAACCGGCTGATATCGCCCTTGCCGTAGTATACCGTTGTTACAATATCGTTTTTGTTTAGCCTGGTTATTCCGGAGGTTTCGTAATGGTCGGCTTCAACACGTGCCGGGATCCCCGCTTTTTTGATATCCTCGTTTACAAGCTCCCACAGCCCCTTGTCCTCAGCCATCATCTGGCGGCGGTATCCTTCCATCTGATCTATGTTGAATTCGACAAAAAAGTCTATCTGATAGTTAAGAAGGTGTTTAAGATAGTCGGTGCTTATTACGGAATTCTTTACATTGAACGCAAGCAGTATGATAAGGATTCCCAGCGTATAGGCTATCAGCAGAAATATATATCGCCTGAAGCGTTTTATTATGTCAGATACCGCAAGATAAACCGGAGTCGGCATAATGCGCGAGCGATGCAGAAGTACTGCTTTGCTCCTGCCGAAGCGCTCGCCGATGTTTTCTCCGCGTATGGCGGAGATTACGGAGATCCTGCTTATTCTGCGCATTACGATAAACGAGAAGCCGACTATCAGTAAAATTATCAGAATAACAGAGAGGATACCTGCAATTATGATCTCAACTGCAGACGGGAATATGCTGTCAGCGGAAAACATTGACAGAACATAACGGGACATCGGATACCCTGCTGCAATACCGATAGCTCCGCCAGCAAACGCAAAGGCAATGTATTTTGCGGCGAAAAGCCATCTGAAGGCGAACGAATCCACTCCTATAGCTCTCATCATACCTATTTCGCGTTCTTCATCCTTGAGAGCGGCTATCATGGTAAAGCGTATCGTCATTATTATTATCAATATAAAGAACAGGGAAATAAGAGCGAGAAATATCGAAAGGATAAAGCTAAGTATGTATTCGTTGCTGTTCTGCACGTCCTGCATCACTATCCAGACGCTTGAGAGACCGCTGTTGAGCTTGTCTGATAAGTCCAGGTATACGCTGTAAGATACCTCGTCAAGCTGCGCGCCGTACATGTCCGTGTTTTCAAAGAATTCGCCGGAGAGATATTCGTAGTCTGCATCGGATATAACATACCATTTGAAAGAGCCCAGATAAGGCTGCTTGTAAAATCCGGCAACACGCAGAGGATAGGTGTTGCCCATGTCGGTAGTCAGATTCATGATATCGCCGACATTTACCCCTGCAAGGGTTTTGTAATTCTGCGGCAGCCACACGGTATTGTTTTCAACGCTTATGGGGCTGTCATCAGAACTGAAGAGCAGATCCCTGTCCTTTGGCAGAACGGTAAGATAATGAGCCGAATACAGCAGATCGTCAATAGACTTTTCATCGACCATTTCAAAATCTATCTGACTGATCGGAATATTTTTCATTTCACGCCGGTAATAATCTTTGACATGAGAATTCTTGTCAAGATTATCCTTGCAGTTCTTTCTTGAATCCTCCTGAATCCAGCCCTGCGATCTGCTGAAAATCAGCGTGTCGGACATTTTGCAGGCATCCCGGTTACGTTCGTTGCCGGTCATATACTCATAAAGCTGTACCGAGCTTACGAATATAAGCATTGATGCGATAGTGATAAACAGAAGCAGCACAAAATTCAGCGCTTTTTTCTGCCTGAGATCGTTTTTCAGCATTTTAAAAAACATAGCCGTCCTCCTTTGATAAAAAAGTAAAAATATGAATAAAAATCCACCTGTTCACATTATATTTTGTGTGTGACCCTATGTCAAGTTTTATTAAGTAAATGACCGCCGGCGGGACTAAGTGTAAAATTAAGATTGGCAACGAAAAACTATTGCAGACCGACAAAAAATGCCGCCAATAAATAATCTTACAATCGCGGGGAAAAAGCCTTGCATGGTAATAACTTACAACGCGATCATGACACCGGCGGCACGCCGGTTATGTTGCGAAAGAGATTCATAGGCGTTATAATATGGTTGGGATAATCAATAATGTCGGTAAAACAAGCGGAGCTGATCTGAAAACTGAGGATGTTGATACTGCTTGATCATCAATGGCAATAGTTGTGTAAAATGCTGATTTTATGCTGCTATTGCTTTACTTTTGCATCGCTCAGGCTGTTAATATTCAAAATACCCGTTGGAGGGTGATAATCACAAAAATACTTATTATAGATACTGATAAAGCCTCACAGAAAAAGCTTTCAAGGATCGTATCGGGGATATCGGTGGATACAGAGATCGTAATGTTCTCGGATATTGAGGAATTTTCTGCGCTTGGCAGCAAAGCCGGACTGGATATTGCATTCCTTGAAACAGAGATCGGAGGATATTCCGGCATTGCCCTTGCATCAGATATCAAGAGGTATTCTCCGAACTGCAATATAATATTTGTTACTTCCTTTCCACAGCACAGCCTTGAAGCCTTTAAGGCAAGACCAAGCGGCTTTGTAGTTAAACCCTTTGATGAAAAAGATATAAGGCTCGAGCTTGAGGATCTTCGGTATCCTGTCAATAACGCTGCCTATAAAAAGGAAAAGCTGCGCGTAGTTACCTTCGGAGGCTTTGCTGAAATTTGAATAAACGGGGTGGCAGTATGAATACTATTACCGTACCCGCCAGTGAAGAGGTCCTTGATGAGATAACTGAATTTATTGATGGTGAGCTTGCAAATTACGACTGCCCTCCCAATATGCAGATACAGATGGCTGTTGAGGAGGTTTTTGTCAATATTGCAAGCTATGCCTATGAAAACGGCGAGGGTGACGCTGAAATAACAGTGAACATAATAAACGACCCGCTTACGGCAGAAATAATTTTCCGGGACAGCGGTGTTCCATTCGACCCGCTTGCGGCTGCTGATGCAGATATATCTGAGGAAGCTCTTGAAGAACGCGAAGGGGGTCTTGGTATTCACATGATAAAGTCATATAAGGATCAGTAAAAGTCATAAGAACGTAATAAAGATGTTTTTCGGCGTGCCCATGATATCCTCGTTTTTTTCTCTTTCACTGTACGGCGCAGCTCTTTTTTCTATTGTGCTTCTTTATGTTGTCATATATACCGAAAAGGGCAATGCTCTTGCTGCGACCCGGACGGAATTGAATACAGCGGCAAATATTCAGCTCAGCTCCCTGCCCAGAAGATTTCCCAAGAAGAAGGAATTTTCACTTTACGCTTCAATGGATCCCGCAAAAGAGGTCGGCGGAGATTTCTACGACTTTTTCTTTGCGGATAAGGATCATCTGGCACTGGTTGCAGCAGATGTTTCCGGCAAAGGCGCTCCTGCGGCGCTGTTTATGATGAGAGCGAAAACCATTATACAATCCCTTGCGGGTTCGGGCATGGATCCTGCAAAGGTACTCAGCGATGCGAATTCAGCTATTATGGAAAGCAATGACGAGGATATGTTCGTATTGCCGCACTATTATTGAGAATAACAAGTCTGCTTTTCTTAATATCAGAATTCAAAATAATCATATTCACCGAAAAGGTGCATTTTCAGATGAGCTTTAAACCTTCAAAATAATCACCAAACCTAAGTCAATGGAACCTTGCTGAGATATAATCTGTTCTGGATAATACGCCGTTTTGTACATTGCTTTATATCGACGAGGCTTTTCAGCGTAAGGGCTTTGGCAGCTTTATTACAATTCCTGATTCTTTCAAAAAGCTTCCCCGTCAGCGGAATGATTACCGGTGACGGGGAAGCTTTTAGTTGATTCAGTTGTGATCTGCTGTGGGTCGGGCGGCGCTTTTGCCGAAAAGCAGCCATGACATCAGACCGGCTATGAGGAAGAATATGCCGGCTGCTGCATATATTATCGTGAGATGATTGGTGGTGCCGTAGATCTCGATAACGCCCTGGATGATAGAGCCGACTGTCAGGATAGCAATACCGCTGTTCCATAGCCGCAGCGCAGAAGCGCCGGGGATATTCCTGTTCCTGAAAACCATGATGCTGTAGGGAAGCGAACAGCCGAGAAGGGGAACAACAAATGCAAAGAGCATAAAGTATGAATATACTCCGAAGCTGAAGGATTCATAAACCGCCGCAAATAATGCGCAGAAAAGCGCGGCTGCGATACTTCCGATAAGATGCTTTTGCAGGCTTCTGTTATTTTGCGATGTATACAATGTCGCTCACTCCTCTCTCTTTCATTGATCTTCCTGATGTTGTGGGATAGTTGATGATCTCGCCGTTGAAATACAGGGTGGATGAACCGCCGCCGTCAAGATTGTATGCTGTTTTGACGCCGATGCTCTGCATGAATGAAGCAAGCTGATAAAGTGATAAGCCCTTGCTTTCGCTTGTTCTGCCGTCGGATACAACAAATACATAATGACAGGTATCTATCATTCCTACCGCAGTTCTCGGGTTGCTTGCCATTGCTTTGCCTACCTCTGCATCCACTGAAACATCTATCTCGCCATTCTGTACAAGGGCAGGTCCAAAGGAAAATGCCTGCCATACTCCTTCGTCTACAAGCGCCTGAGCTGTTTTTTCGGATGAGCTTACTATCTTCATAGTGCCGTCAGCATATACGCAGAGAAGATCTCTTCCGTCATTGCTGTCACGGTAGACAATACCGTTGCGGATGACATAGCCGCTTTCCCTTGCGCCGTAGTAATCTCCGTTTATCGCAAGTATCGCGTTATTCTGCTGCGCTATGGATGAGGTCTTGTCGGTGACGTTCTTTCCGTAATAATCTGATGCAAATGCGGTTTTCAGATATTCGCTGGAGCTGAGTGTGATGTCTGCTGCATATACGGCAGTGTTTTCATAGGTGTAGCTGTACAGCTTTATGCTTGCCTGATCGTTCTGGTATTCTCCGATAAGCGTAGCGTTTTCCGTCAGCAGGGAAGAGGCTGCTGCGCTGCTGCTCTGTCCGGAAGAAGAACTGTCTGCGGTGTCGGAGCTGTCAGCGCTGCCGCTTTCCGTTGAGGCAGTATCTGATTGTTGGCTTGTGTCAGTGTCTGCGCCTGTGTCGGTAGCTTTGCTGCTGCCGGTGTTGTCTGTCAGGGTAGTGTCGCTGCTTCTGCTGCTGAACATGGAATTGTTGATCTGACCCTGGACATTTTCTATGGGACGGCTTATCAGAAAGGTGTCCAGTACAACAAATAGCGTAAATGCAGCAAGAACCAGCGAAAATGTTATGGGATAAATATATTTTTTCATGCCTTAGCCTCCTTGAATACGAAAAATCGCTGAGCAGTCCAGCTGAAGAAAAATATGACCGTTTCTGTTATTATCTTTGCCAGCATATAGGGTAGCCCCGCTGTGATAAGAAGCTTGAGTATGCAGGTGTTGAACAGCAGAACTACTACCGCAAGCAGAAAATAACGGACTGCCGATCTGAAAATATGGGCGCGGCTGCCGAAAACAAAGCTTCGGTTCAGCATGAAATTAACGCTTGCGCTTGCTGTCCTTGCCAGAACATTTGAAAGCACCGTCATTCCCGTAAGCGCCATGATCGCGCAGAACAGCCCGTAGTCGATAATAAAGCTCAGAAGAGAGGATGCTGAAAATTTCAGTATCTCTTTGTAAATCTTGAATGAATCCCTGACAGGGTTGAAATGCGAGGATGAATTGTTGTCAAGATAAACAGTCTGTATCGGGACTTCCTCAGCGCGGATATTATGCTGCCCCAGATGAAGCAGGACGTTCATTTCATATTCATAACGCTCCCCCTCCACCGACAAAAGATAATCCACCAGGGAATTGCTGAAAGCCCTCAGCCCGGTCTGGGTATCATATATAGCCATACCTGTGGAAAGGCGGAAAACAAGCCGCGTGATACCGTTCCCGAGACGGCTTCTCAGGGGCGCATCCCTGCCTATCGTTCTTTTCCCAAGTACAAGACAGCCGGGACATTTCTCTGCTTTTTTGCATACAAGAAGAATATCCTCCGGCAGATGCTGACCGTCCGCATCTGCTGTCACAACCACATAGGGGATATCATATGTCTGCCTGATATAGTCAAGCCCGGTTTTCAGCGCTGCGCCCTTGCCTTTGTTGACTTCATGGGTAAGGATATCCGCATAACCGCCGATGGCTGCAAAAACAGGCTCATGCTCAGCCCTGCTGCCGTCATTTACCACAACGACAGAAAGATCCATTTCGCGCAGATCTCTGACCAGAGCGATAAGCTTTTCATCCGGACAGTATGCCGGTATCAGTACGATCCTTTTGTTTTGTACGATCATTTCTCTCACCTCTGTGAATGATGTCTGTATTTCCCGTTGTGATAATTATATGACCGTATGTAGGAATCTGGATGGAAAAAAAGTGAACAGAATAATAACAAAAAAATAAAAGAATTTAAGAATTTATGGAATGTAATAATGCGAAGCGTCAGGATATGTGGTACTATATGAAATGAAATTCAATTTGTATAGAACCTGAATCCGTAAAACTGACATCTCTGCTGCGGGCGGAAAAGGTGGAACACCCTTTCCTTGCCCCCCGCAGCAAGCAGGGCTTTATGAGCTATGAGCTGGTATTATTTATTGCGAACATGACAGCGGCGGCACGCCGGGAAGTCGGTGTAAAATATTTCTGGGAGTTTTTGTAGGAGCCGGCTGAGGATTATTTTATTTCCCCTT
>ONNU01000350.1 GCA_900319255.1 uncultured Eubacteriales bacterium | reverse complement strand
GGACAAAAGAGGAGAACCACAAGAGGTGGGCTGCGCCCCCCTCTTAAGGTTCTCCCCTTTTGAAATCCTCTTTCCTTATCTCCCCCCGGGTTCGTTCCACGTGGGTGGGTTTTATCGTATTTCTGCTTTCTGTCCAACGCGCGGAGGATCGGTATGGTGAGCAAACTCGGGATTTTACCTTCTCTGTCATCTGATTTACTGCATCAGATAGTTTTTTGTAAAGCTCCCGACAATACCAACTCTTAGTCATTGAAGTCCGGCTTGCAACGGGGGTTAGGGAAAGAGGTTTCCACCTTTTGATTTCACCAAAGCAGAAATACCAAAGAAGCATAACTCAGGTTATTATAGCAAAAAGCTTATATTTAAAGCCAGATCAAACCATAATTTTCCATTTTCAAATTTCAAATTTTTATTTCATTCCATCTCCGGATACAGTTAATTTTTCCTGCTTATAGATGTTATTGATATTTTGTATAAAAACAGTGGGAAAACTTATGCAATTCAAACATTGGCGAAAAAGGGTTTTTGTAGTATAATAATAATGTTTGCCCGTGGAATTTGTCGGATATTATATTTTCCTGCCGCGGAGCATATGAATAAAAGGAATATTTCTCCTGCTGTGCAATAATTTGCTGTGCGGAGAAACGGGGATAGGCTCCCCGGATGAAAAAAGTAAATCGGAGGAATTGGTATGAAACTGCACGGTATCAAGGTACCGCATAAGAAAAACACCGCCGATAGCGAGCCTGTCAGAATGAGCGTGCCGGCAACGGTTACTATACCTATGTCTATGCATATAGGCAAACCGGCTAAGCCCATTGTAAAAAAAGGAGATATTGTCACGGTCGGTCAGCTGATCGGCGAACCGGACGGCTTTGTTTCCTCTGCTATCCATTCAAGCGTTTCCGGAAAGGTCGCTAAGGTGGATGAAATGATATCCTCTATGGGAATGAAGATCCAGTGCATCACCATCGAAAGCGATGGCAAGCAGACTCTTTGCGAGGAGATCAGGGCTCCGAAGGTAAACGATTTTGAAAGCCTTAAAACCGCTGTTAAAGCCAGCGGTGTCGTAGGTCTTGGCGGCGCAGGCTTCCCGACTTTCGTCAAGCTCAGCGTCAAGGAACTGGAAAAGGTCGAAGCAGTCGTTATCAACGCTGCTGAATGTGAGCCTTATATCACATCCGATACCCGCACAATGATGAATAACGGCGAAAATGTATTCAAGGGTATTGACGCCCTCAGAAAATACATGAAGGTAAAGCGTTTTATCATCGGTATCGAAAACAACAAAAAGGACGCCATCGCAAAAATGAAAAAGATGGCAGAAAAAACAAAGGATGTTGAAGTCCATGTCCTGCCCTCCATCTACCCCCAGGGCGGTGAAAAGGTGCTGGTATTCAATACCATGGGCAGGGTCATCCCAAAGGGCGGGCTTCCCCTTGATGTGGGAGCTGTGGTCATCAATGTAACCACCCTTGCTTTTATCGGCAGCTATCTTGAAAACGGCATCCCGCTGGTGGAGAAATGCATCACAGTTGACGGCTCTGCAATAAAGGAGCCGAAAAATATGATCGCTCCCATCGGCACTTCCATCGCTGATCTTATCGAAGCAGCCGGCGGATATAAATGCGAGCCGAGAAAGATACTTTACGGCGGTCCCATGATGGGTATTGCCGTTCCCAGCGATGCCGAGCCGGTGCTTAAAAACACCAACGCCATTATCGCAATGGATGAAAAAGAAGCAGCTCCGAAAAAAACAACCGCCTGCATCGGCTGCGGAGCCTGCATGAATCACTGTCCCTTCCGTCTTGATCCCCGCTCCATTGCAAAAGCGTATGATCTGGACAGAGGCGAGGATCTTGAAAAGCTTTGTGTTGATCTGTGCATGGAATGCGGCTGCTGCAGCTATGTCTGTCCCGCAAACCGTCCTCTTGTGCAGACCAATAAGCTGGCAAAGATAAAGCTCCGCGCTTATCAGACAAAGAAAAAGGCACAAGCCGAAAAGGAGGGTAAATAATGGCAAAGCTTATTTCCAACGTCTCCCCTCATTTTTCGGGAAAACGTACTACTCAGAATATAATGCTGGATGTCATCATCGCTCTGATGCCGGCTGCCATTGCTTCGGTGGTCATTTTCGGACTCCGGGCGCTGCTGGTCATTGCGGTATGTGTTGCGACCTGTGTTGCTTCGGAGTTTCTTTTTGAAAAGCTCTGCAAGCGTGAAAACACCATCTTCGATCTTTCAGCGGTCATCACAGGTATGCTCCTTGCTTTCAATCTGCCCGTAAGTATTCCCATCTGGCAGGCTGTTATCGGCAGTGTGGCTGCGATCATCGTTGTAAAGCAGCTTTTCGGCGGTATCGGTCAGAATTTCGCCAATCCCGCTATCACTGCAAGAATTATCATGCTAGTAGCCTTTGCAGGCTCGATGTCAAACTGGTCAGACCCCGTCAACTGGAATAATTCAGTCTACGGCGCTGATGTAGTTTCCGGCGCAACACCCCTTGCTGCCGCTGCAAAGGGCAAGACAGAATATATGCCCGATTATCTCACACTTCTGCTGGGAAATCACCCCGGCTGTCTTGGCGAGACCTGCGCCATTGCCATCATTCTCGGCGGCATCTATCTGCTTGTCAGAGGCGTTATTTCATGGCATACACCCGTTGCATTCATCGCAACAGTAGCTCTTATGTCATTTATATGCGGCAAGGATGTGCTTTATCAGCTGCTTTCAGGCGGTCTGCTTCTCGGAGCGTTCTTTATGGCAACTGACTATGCGACTACCCCCTCAACAAAGGCAGGCAAGATCGTATTCGGCGTAGGATGCGGACTTGTCACCATACTCATCAGATTCTGGGGCAATCTGCCGGAGGGCGTTTCCTATTCAATTCTTCTTATGAATATCCTCACCCCCTATATTTCAAGGCTTACAAGACAGAAGCCTCTTACAGGAGGTGTCAAGGTATGAAGGATATACTGAAACCCATTATCGTTCTTACCTGCATCTGTCTGGTAGTAACGACACTGCTTGCAGTGGTAAATTATGTCACAGCTCCCGTTATCAGCGCGGCTGAGGAGCTGGCAGCTTCTCAGGCAAGGTCTGAGGTGCTTTCCGGCGCAAAAAGCTTTGAAAAGATCGAAAACGTAAAGCTCCCCGACGGAGTTACGGAAGCCTACAGGGGCAGCGATAACAGCGGATATGTTTTCATGCTGACCCAGAAGGGCTACGGCGGAGATATAAAGCTCATCTGCGGTATGCATGATGACGGAACTATCGAAGCAATGAAAACTCTTTCCCACAGCGAGACCAGCGGTATCGGCTCAAAGGTCGTTGACAACAGCACCGGTCTCAATACAAAATACGCAGGAAAGAGCGCAGATAATTATGATACAGTCGAGCCTATCACCGGCGCTACTATATCATCAACAGCCTACAGAAATGCGGTAGCCTCCGCATTTGAAGCTCTGAAGGCAGTAAAGGGGGCGAAATGATGAATAAGACCGCAGCGAATTTTCTCAAGGGCATCATCAAGGAAAACCCCGTACTGGTGCTTGTTCTGGGAACCTGTCCCACCCTGGCTACCTCTACCAGCGTTATTAATGCGCTGGGCATGGGCGCAGCTGCAACGGTGGTACTGCTTTGTTCAAATATCGTTATCTCAGCGCTCCGCAAGGTCATTCCCGATAAGGTCAGGATACCCTGCTATATCGTGCTGATAGCCGGCTTTGTTACCATGGTGCAGATGCTTGTAAAGGCATACGCTCCCGATCTTGACAAGGCGCTGGGAATTTATCTGCCGCTGATCGTTGTTAACTGTATCATTCTCGGCAGAGCTGAAATGTTCGCAAACAAAAACAATGTCTTTGATTCAGCGATCGACGCTCTCGGAATGGGCATTGGCTTTACGCTGGCATTGTTCAGCATGGCGACTATCCGCGAGGTATTCGGAAACGGAACCTTTG
>ONNU01000352.1 GCA_900319255.1 uncultured Eubacteriales bacterium | reverse complement strand
TCAGCCTTACCAGCTGCGGCAGCCTCTGAAAATACATTCAGATCATAGAAAGCCGCCTTGCTCAGGCAATATGAAAGACATTCGCCGTAGCCTCTTGCGCAGAGAACATCAGCAAAGCGTCCCCATTTTTCAAGAAAGCTCTGCACAGGCTCATCAAGCGCAGTCAGAAGGTCATAATACGCCCCGAACACAGTCCGTCTGCGCACCCCTCTGAACACTGAAAGAGACGACAGCAGCATAGCCGCTTCTCTCGCTTTTTTCATTATTTCATCTTCCTTCAAATTCATAAGCATCTGAAATTACATACATATATTATTATACCAATTCCCGACACTTTTTTCAATACCGATTATCAGGAATTTGATCAAATCAGATTATCAGATTATCAGGAATTTGATCAAATCAGGAATTATCAGAATTTGGAATTTGGAAAGTGGAATTATATTGAATCTGGAATTCAGATTGTGCAAAAACTAAAGCTTACAGATATAACCCCTCTACTTTCAAAGGCGACTTTCTTGCTTAACTAACTACTAATCACTATAAACCTCACGTCTCATCATCGGCGGTTCTGCTTCTGACTTTGGAGTACATGATGGCTATATCGTTTTCGTGAAATACAAAGTCGCCCTTCGGGATGATGGTCTTTCCGTTGCGCTTTATCATTACGATAAATGTCTGCCTTGAGATATCAAGATCCCGGAGCATCTGACCATTCCAGCGGTGTCCCTGACGGACGGTTATTTCCTTGAGATAGACGGGCTTGTCGCCTTTGATGGAATCTGCGCCGAGTATGATCTGGTCGCCGGCTCTCAGACGCACCGGGCCTCGGGGGATAATGGTTTCGTCTCCCCTGATTATCACAGCTGCGATCATTCCGGAGGGCAGGTTCAGATCAGAGATACGCTTTCCTGTCCAGTTATCCTTTTCCTTCAGCTCTATCTTTATGAAATGTACATCCTCACTTCCTCCGCTGCCGATGTTCTGCAGTCTTGAATACTGCTCAACAAAGCCTGCGGAAATAATACCGGTGGGGATAGCCACAAGGCCCACGCCGAGAAATGCGATAATTATTCCCATCACCTTGCCCGCCGTTGTAACGGGGTAGATATCACCGTAGCCCACAGTGAGCAGTGTTGACACCGACCACCAGATACCGGAAAAGGCATTGCTGAAAACCTCCGGCTGCTCCGGATTTTCGATGCTGTACATACAAAGGCTTGACGCAAGCATCATTACGAGGATGATAAATATTGATGACATAAGCTGCTTGCTCTTTCTCATCAGTACCTCAGTGATAACATTCAGGGAATCATAATAGGCGTTGATACGGAAAAGCCTGAGTATTCTTGCGACCCTGAACATCTTGAAGACCGCCGCTCCCGCCGGAAAGAACATAGGCATGAAATAGGGAAAGAAGGAAAGAAAATCTATCACTCCGGTAAATGAAAAGATATATTTCAAAACAGCCCTGAAATGGCTCTTGTTCGGGTACAGGCATTTTGCCGTATAAAGTCTGAGGGCATAATCTATCGCAAAGAATATCACCGTAACAAGCTCGATCTGATCGAAAATAAAGCCGTATTTTGCCCGCAGCGCCGAATATGTATTGAGTATCGTGACAAGCAGATTCACGATCAGCATTCCTGTGCTGAGTACATCATAGAACTGGTTTATAAATACATCCACAACCCCCACAGATACCATTTTGAATATCTTTCTTCTGAACCGTTCATGGGGCGGGATGGTCACATCATTATCATCAAGCCATGCCAGCGCAGGATCATGCACAGGAGCATCACTGTTTTCATCAAATCTTGACATAATAATTCTCCTTAACATCGTGTCCTTAAGTAGTGAGTAGTGGTTAGCGGTTAGATAAAATTTGGAATTTGGAAAGTGGAAAGTGGAATTTAATTGAATCAGGAGTTAGGAGTTAGGAATTCAGACTGTATCAAAACTAAAGCTTCCTGATATAACCTCTCAGTCACCCGCCTGCGGCGGGCGCCAGGCACGATGCGCAGCATCGTAACGGAGAGGTCATATATTCACTATTCACTATTCTTTGAGCCGCCAAAGCAGCTACAATCTATAAACTACAACCTGAATCCGTGAAACTCAACGGCAAAAATATATAAAACCACTGTATTCATGCGGATTTTTATACATTATCCCGCATTGTCAAATTCACCGAAAAGGTGCATTTTCAGATTAAGAATTAACCCCTCAAAAGAAAAATACCAAATCTTAGCCGATAAAGACCGGGCAACTGAGGGGGATAAGGAAAGGGGATTCCACCTTTTGACTGACCAAAGCGGGAAATAATAATCAAAGTATGACCCAGAGCATGAAGGCTGAACAGCGGATTCCCTATATCCTCCCGCAACGGAGATGTCAATTTCACGGATTCAGGTATAAACTAAACACCGGGATCCTCTATGCCGTTAGCTTTGAAGGCTTTGGCACGGTCGATGCAGGTGCCGCATTTTCCGCAGGGACGGTCGCCGCCCTCGTAACAGCTCCATGTCAGCTCATAGGGCGCTTTAAGCTTTAACCCCCATTTCACCACCTCCGCCTTTGTCATACCGATAAAGGGCGCTGTCACCGTCAGGGCATTTCCGCTGCCAAGATATATCGCTCTGTTTATAGCTTCGTTGAATTCGCTGCTGCAGTCAGGGTATGCGTTCCCCGCAGCGTCATCGCTGTGAGCGCCGTAGAAGATCTCCTCGCAGCCGTTTGACAGGGCAATGCTTGCGGCTGACGACAGAAACAAGCCGTTTCGGAAGGGTACATATGTGGACACCGGCGCGCCGCCTGTTTTTTCAAGCTGCTTATCATAGCTTTCCTTCGGGATCTCCTGATCAGATGATGAAAGCAGTGAGCAGCTGCTGTCTGCAAATATGCTTGTCAGGTCAAGCTCCTTCAAAGCCACACCGTAATGCTGCGCGATCTTCTTTGCAGCCTGAGTTTCCCGTATATGCTTCTGTCCGTATCTGACCGAAAGCGCAAGCACCTCGTCTGCTCCGTATTTCTCCACAGCGATGGCAAGACAGGTCGTGCTGTCAACTCCGCCGCTGAATAAAACCAATGCTTTCATATATTTTCCGCCTTTCTGAATTTCTGCAATTTTCATCTGCCTGTTTTCTATACACCCTTTTTCATGGGATCCCAGATAAATTTGTGAAGCTGAAGCTGAAGCCGGACGTTATTCATCCTGGCTGACTTCATAAACTCCACGATCTCAGCCGGCTGGATCCTTCCGAATACCGGGCTTATATATACATGACATTTTTCTGTGAGGGAATATCTGTCAATGATGCTTTTTGCCCTTTCAAGATCGGTTATGCTGCCGGATACGAATTTCACGGTATCGCTTTCTGTAAGATATTCATAATTCCCGGTGAGCATATGCTTTTCCATACCGCTGGAGGGCAGCTTATAATCAAGGGTAAAGGATGGACGGCTTTTGCTTTTTGCAAGGGGGCTGATATCAATGCTGCCGTTGGTTTCGATCTCAACGCGCCTGCCGTCTGATATCAGAAGCTCCACAAGCTCCGGCAGCTCCTTTTGCAGCAGCGGTTCGCCGCCGGTCAGGGTGACATTCACGATCCCGCTTTCCCTGACAAGTGAAGCTATCTCCTCTGCGCTCATCATCTCAGCAGGAGCGTCATCTGTACAAGCCCATCTTGTATCGCAGTAGGAGCAGCAGAGATTACAGCAGCGGAAGCGAACAAAAAAAGCAAGCTCGCCTGCTTTTGTACCCTCGCCGTTAATGCTTATAAAATGCTCGGCAACCGGAATCATGGTCATCCCTCCTCATAAACTGCGCAGTTTTCGGGAGTTTCGTATACTGCAACGCTTTTCACGGGTATACCCTCCTGTCTTAGCTTTTCAAAGAAGCTGCGGGCAAAATTTTCCGCAGTGGGACGAAAGGGCACTTCTATCAGATGAAAGCCCTCCTCCTGCAAAGCCTCCATGGTTTTATCCCGAAGCGAGCCTTTTTCATAGATCAGAGCATGGTCAAAGCTGTCTGCAATAGAGCGCAGAGAAGTTTTGAGATCACCGAAATCCATAAGCATATCCTTTTGTGTACCCTCGCTGATAAGCTTTTCGCCATGAGCGCAGGCTTCAATGATCCAGTGATGACCATGAATATTTGCGCATTTGCCGTTATAGCCGAAAAGAAAATGCGCGCTGTCGAAGGAAGCTGAGCTTTTGATAATATACATAAATACCACCTTACAAAAATGTAAAAAACAGCGTCTGCCAGAGACAGACGCATCCCGGAGCCCTGCCGCAAAGCCACAGCAGCCGGCGCAGAAAATCAGCCCGCCGCAAGCGAAAAAGCAGGATCGCAACAACAATATCAGGATGCCCTGGTTTTATTTAACGACAGGATGGCGCAAACGAACTGTCGGCGGCGTGCTGCCGCTGTCATAATTGAGTTTCGGGTTCAGATCATGCACAGCTTTGTCCCGCAGTTGTCAGTTGTAACAGATGGGGACGTTGTTATCGCCAAGTGATAGATCGTCCGATACCAACTATAATTTTACACTGACGAAACTGTCAGAAAAGCAAGCCGGACACCCCCGGCATCAACTTTACATTTATATTCTATCACAACTTTAAAACAAAAACAACTGCTGACATCGGCCGGCAGCGTCGACGCTGCCTAAGTGTATAAAATTATAGACAAACAAGCAGATTTGTGGTAGAATAGGTGTGGTAGTGTAAACAGCCCGGTCGGTGTCGTTGCCGCAGGCAGTCTGCTCTGTGGTATGCTCCGGGTACTGATACAGACAAATATATTTAGACCGTAAAAACGGTCAGGAGGTTTTTATTATGAGATGTACTTCTTGCGGCTCTGAAATTCCGGACGGTATCAAATTCTGTACTTCCTGCGGCGCTAAGGTCGAGGAACCTGCTTCCATCGACAATAATTTCCAGAACCCCGGTTATCAGCAGGTGGGTTCCTATCAGCAGTCCTATGACCCGAATCAGCAGGCTCAGCAGTATAACGGATACAATCAGACTTATCCTCAGCCCACTCAAAGCTATGCCCCGATGAACATGAATATGAATATGAACATGGAGGACACAAAGCCGATCTCTCCTTTAGGCTATATCGGTTACAATATCCTTTTCTCTCTTCCGCTTATCGGAATCATCATGCTCTTTGTTTTCGGCTTCGGCGGCAGCGTTAATGTCAATGTCAAAAACTATGCAAGATCCTTCCTTATCATCTATCTTGTCGTTATCGTTATTATGATCATCATTGCTATCATTGCAGCAGTCGCCGGCGCAAGCCTGGAAAGTTCTTTAAAGAATTATTATTATTGATCCCCTGCACATGATGCAAAACAATTTCAAATTTTTTCAGCCGGCATGAAATGAAATGCCGGCTGATTTTTTTAATTGGCGGAAACACCCCTGCGGATGCTCAGTGAATAGTGGTCAGGAGTCAGCTCATAGATTATAGTTTATAGTTATACCTGAACCCTTGAAACTGACATCTTCGTTGCTGGCTGGAAAAGGGGGTCGGTTGTTCAACTTTCATGCGCTTAGTCATACTTTTTTCAGTTTTTCTGCTTTGGTCAGTCAAAAGGTGGAAACCACAAGGGGTGTCCCCCTTGAGTTTTCCCCCTTTTGGAATCCCCTTTCCTTAACCC
>ONNU01000353.1 GCA_900319255.1 uncultured Eubacteriales bacterium | reverse complement strand
GATCTTGAAGGCGTAAATATAATAAGAAAACAGGTCAATGATATCCATGTCATCGGCAGACCCGATATTTTCAAGGACGGCTTTCCCGATGAGCTGAAAAACTATGTCTATACGGTTTTTGACGATCCGCTGAAAAAGATCGTTGTCTGTGAAACAGACGGCAGAATATGCGGTTTCGCTCTGCTCAGCCATATCATAAAGCCGGAAACGCCGTTTATGTATATCAGGGATTATCTTGACATTGACGAATTCGGCGTAGATGAAAAGCATCGCAGAATGGGTATTGCAGGGGATATGATATCCTTTATCAGAAGCTATGCGAAGGAGCAGGGATTTGAAAAGCTTGAGCTGAATATGTGGGAATTCAACCAGGGAGCGCTGGAATTTTATGAAGCGGCAGGATTTGCGACTTACCGCAGGTATATGGAAATGAAAATATAAAGCCGCAGAGATTTTAACAAAAGCGGCGAAAAAAAACAAAAGGCGCGGTCTTTCATCATAAGATAAAGGATCGCGCCTTGTATATTGCAGAATTATTTGCTCTTTGCTGCGCCGGCTACTATCATTGTGATGCCTGTTTCAATGAAGTAAACAGCGATAAGTAATCCGATGGACAATGCAACAAGCATCGGATGGAAGAATGAATAGCATCCGAGAATTACAGCAAGTATGCCGATGATCAGCTCGAATATCCATATCTTGTTTTCCTTTGCCTTTTTAAGCTGAATGGATGCAATGATCGTTACGATTCCCTGGAGTACAAACCATGCTGCGGTGAGATAGATCATTAGTCCGTCTGTCAGCGCCATCATCTTCGGGAAGAACAGAGTGGTCAATGCAAATATCGCACTCAGTATGCTGAAAACAAATCCTACGCCGAATTTCTTTGTTCCAACGGATTTGAATATTCCTGCGATGCCGTAAATACCGATCAGGATAACTATAAAATATCCTGCATCAAGGAATGTCATTATCGGTGTGAATATGCAGGAGAAGCCTGCTATCACCATTAATACTCCCAGAACTATTGATAAAACTCCCATAATATCCTCCTTGAAGAAATATAAAAGCCGGCAATGCAAACAGGCTGAGCACAGCCGGCTTTAATATATCACTCTTTGTTATTTTTCATTATTTCCCTTTTTTCAGCAATGGAAATCATCCTTCGTTTTCCAGTGCTGAACTGCCTTTTTTATCTGCGTCGGAGCGTATCTGCGGGGCGCTGAAGATAGCTTTCGGGTTGTCCTCAGCTGCGGGATGCTTTGACGCTTTGTTATTATTATTTCCCTTTTTCAGGACGACTGCAAGGATCGCAGCGGAGCCGACCACGCCTGCGGCTGCAATTATCAGCGGCAGCACAGTATCACCTGTTTTTGCAGGCTTTTCATCCTGAATTACTGAGCTTTGCTGATCGGGCTGTGATGTAATGCCTGGCTGTGCTGATGGCTCTGCTGACGGCTCTGCCGAGGACTCTGCTGAGGGCTGTCCAATGTGAGCTAACACTTGTGTGCTGCCTCCATGACCGCTCTGAGCGATGACAGTTACCATTACAGGCAGCATCACTGACAGCAGTATCACAAACAAACACACACCCGTTTTTATTAACTTTTTCATTGTTCAGCCACTTCGCAGCGTTATTATCACTGATCCTCGATAGTGCTGTAGAATACCATATAACCGCTGTATTCGCCTACAAGATCAGCGCTGTCATAGGATGAGAACTGATCCTTATTGAGAACGAGAGAGCCGTGTACAGCATCTCCTACATTCCTGAAGCCCTCGAGGAAATAGCCTGCGGATTTTGTCATTGTATTGGAATTGACGGGAACAGATGAGCCTGCCTGATCAAAGGGAACCTTGAACACATGATATCTCAGCTGTACATTGCTGTTGGATTTATTTGTGATATAGAAATTCTGGTTGCCGTCCACCTGAGCGTTCTGATCCTTTACATAAACAGAAATCTGCTGATTTGCGCCGAGATTTTCAACCTTTTCAAGAGATACGTCATATCCCTGATTAGCGTAATCATCATACTGCATAAGATCTCCGAAATCCACGCTGTCGGGGAT
>ONNU01000355.1 GCA_900319255.1 uncultured Eubacteriales bacterium | reverse complement strand
TTCCCCGCGTGTTATACTTGGATGGGATGGGGAAACAAAAAATTCCCAAAGCCAGCTCATTATCAAAGTCCCAGAAATATTTTACACAAACAGCGTGCCGCCGGTGTCATAATCGCGCCGGCGTGCCGCCGGTGTCGTAATCGCGCCGGCGTGCCGCCGGTGTCGTAATCGCGTTGTAAGTTTAGACAATGCAAGCTTTTTTCTCGCGATTGTAAGAATTTTCAATTGGCTGCATTGGTCTGCGATAGTTCTTTATTCCCACATACATCCAACAAGCTAATATCTATAAACTAAAAACTAAATCTGAATTATCATATTCACCCAAAAGGTTCAGTTTCAGATGAGCTTTAAACACCCTCAAATAATAAACAAACTCTTACCCGATGGAGCCTGGCTATCTCAGGGGATAAGGAAAGGGGATTTCAAAAGGGGGAACCCCTTGTGGTTTCCACCTTTTGACCCACCAAAGCAGAAAATACTGAAAAAAAGTATGACTTAGTGCATGAAAGTTGAACAACCGATTCCCTTTTCCACCAGCAGCGAAGATGTCAGTTTCACGGATTAAGGTAAAAGCTTATAAACGAATAATCTGCTCGATACTCACTTTTGATCTGCTTTTGCATCTCCAAGGCAAACCACAATTTTCCATTTTCAACTTTCAATTTTTATAAGCTAACCACGATAATAACCATCACAGCACTGTTATCTCCTTCGGGACAGTACATAGATTTATATGTCCGTCTGCTGTTACGACTACCGTGTCCTCTATTCTTACTCCGAACTGACCGGGGAGGTAAATGCCCGGCTCTACTGTTATGACCATGCCGCTCTGGAGTATTGTTGTGCTTTTGGAGGAGACTGCCGGCTGTTCATGTATTTCAAGCCCTACGCCGTGACCTGTTGAATGACCGAAGCAGCCCTCATAGCCGGCATGATAGATATGATCCCTTGCGGCTTTATCCACATCGCTTGCCGGTATTCCTGCGCGCACGGCATCCAGTCCCTTTTTCTGGGCATCAAAAACGGTCTGATAAACTCTTTTCTGTTTTTCGCTTATTTCTCCGACAGCATATGTTCTGGTCATATCGCTGTGATAGCCCTCATACAATGCGCCGATATCAAAGGTCACGAAATCCCCGGGTCTGATAAGATTTTCCCCCGGTACGCCGTGGGGCATGGAGGTCTTTCTTCCGCTTATCACAATAAGGTCAAAGGATACGCCCTCTGCTCCGATCTTACGCATTCTGTATTCAAGCTCAAGGGCAATGTCCTTTTCCTTTGCCCCCACACGTACAAACGGCAGGGTCTCTCTGAGAGCCTGCTCCGTGATGCGCTGGGCTTTCATTATGCGCTCGACTTCATATGAGGTCTTGATAATGCGCAGCTTGCTTACGGCTTCGTCAAGAGCTTTGGTTTTTATGGTCTCCGCAGGAGACAGGTATTTTTCGATCCTTTCGGCTTCATTCAGCGTAAAGGCTGAGCCTTCAAGGGCAATACAGCTGAGCTGATTTTCGCTGACAAGTTTGCCGAGGGTCTCGCCGAGATCATGGAATTCAATGACTTCGGCGCCGTCTGCGCTGTATGCTGCGGCTTCCGAATAGCGCGGATCCATAAGCAGGAATGCTTTTTTCTTTGTCAGCAGAAGATATCCGGCATCTGATGCAAAGCCAGTAAAATATCTGCGGTTCGTTTCCGATATCATCAATGCTCCGTCAGCGCCCTCCGGAAGAAGCGCCGCCAGAAGCTCCAATGACGAATTCAACATGATCATACCTCCCGTATCTCAGGAAGCCTTCCGGAGCAATGCCTGTTCTCATAACACGATGAAAGCAGGCTGCGTGGAAAGCTGTCATATGCTTTTATGCAAACAGAGGATATTTCCCCTGCGGTATTACCGGCTTGGGAAATATCCTCCTGATAATGTACAATATTAATTATTTGTACTTGCGCTTACGAGCAGCTTCGGACTTTTTCTTCCTTTTTACAGAAGGCTTCTCGTATGCCTCTCTCTTGCGAACCTCAGCGATAACGCCGGCTCTTGCGCAGGATTTCTTAAATCTTCTGAGCGCACTCTCGAGAGATTCATTATCTTTGATTCTGATCTCTGCCATTTATCTTCCCTCCCATCCGCCATAAGGCAGGGGTTTGTGTCATTACGATACT
>ONNU01000357.1 GCA_900319255.1 uncultured Eubacteriales bacterium | reverse complement strand
GCTTTTCTTTTTTGTTTTCTTTTCCATAAAACATCTTCCTTTCTATAAATTTAGGATCAAATCGTGGAAAACAGTTTCTTTGTCCCGGCTCTCAAATATCAGCCGGTTTGTCTATAGTATTAATTATATTGTATCAGTTTTTCGTCGGATTGTCAATACCGAAAACGAAAATAATTATTGATTTTGTACCACCTGTTTTATTTGGTTTTGAATTGTTTGACCAAAAACATCGCTCTCTTGTTTGACTTTTGTAGTAATATATGGTAGAATATCTATATATATCTTTGTGTAACAGCAAAGCAGGAGAATACCTCTCCGTAACGACACTGTGTGCCGTGCCTCCGGCTCTGCATAAGTTCCGCAGGGCGGATGAGAGGCAGCGAGGGCAAAAAACGGCAGGCATGGCTTTTCGATAAATGCAGGCTGATCGACCCGTGGCTCCCCTTTTAAGGGAAGCTGACTGAGAGGCTGAATTCATCATTTAAAAAGGGAGTTGAGATTCAATGCCGGAAACTGAAACAACTGTCGGCGGACTGAGAGCTGTCGGTATGAGCTTCCGACCCTTGCGTGATATCGGAACCGGCAGGAGCCTTTCCTATATTTCCCGAACCCATCTCAATTCTCCTGATATGGGTATTCTTATGCCGGAGACCTTCCGCCCTGTGGCTGAGGCTTTCGGCAAGACTCAGCAGCTTTTCCCCCTGGAGCTTCTGCAGCTGGCGGAATCTATCCGGGATATGAGGGAGGCTGAAAGGGTCTTTAACTGGATATCTATGGAAATGCCCCTCTCTATCCTACGGGACCGCGCAAGCGTTTCCCTGCTGGATAAGGTCTGCGAGCAGTTTTCCCTTACACCCAACAGCTTCTGCTTCGCTATTCCCGAAGCCGTTCTCGCTGAATCCAACAGCACCGCCGCTGAAAATACCGAAAGACTCCGGCGCAGAGGCTATCATCTTATGCTCACCTCCTTCGGCGAAAGCGGATGCCCTTATATCAAGCTTTCTGAGCTTAGCGTTGACTACGTTATGCTCAGCCCGTCACTTACCCAGTGTCTCGGGAAAAAAGAACGTACCGATCAGGCTGTTCATTCCATCATTACTTTTATTAATGATCAGCAGGCTGAACCCGTCGCTGACGGTGTAAAAAACAGCGCTCAGGCAGAAGCTCTCTATGAATTCGGCTGCAATTACTGCGCAGGCCCCCTTTCAGGCGAATATGTTCTGCTTGATGAGCTTCTGGAATAATTTCGCCCTGATAATATATTATATGATATGCGGAAGTTTTTATGTTGATAATGCTTCGCAGAGCTTACGCCGTGCCGCCTCACCTTTTAAAGGGAGCTGGCATCGCCGCAAACGGTGCCATAGAGGTTATCCATTTTAAATTTTAAATTTTCAATCTTCAACAGGAGGTGCTTCCATTTGGCAGATGAGGTCAGAAATACACTTGAACTGAGGAGAACTGCCAAAGAGACCAAACGCTACAAGATCCTCATTCGTATTTTCGGACTGATAGCTCTTATCCTTATAATGATAATCGCTACCGGATATGCAATATCATATTTCTACACAAAATTCGGAAGCTTTACAGTCAAGATAGATAAATATGATATGGTGCAGCAGGGTCTCGCCCTTTCGGAAACCCCGGAGTATAATGTCTCCCAGGCGGTTCTGAACGCGGATATCGTTTACAACATGACAAATATAAGCGGTAAGGATATCCCTGCCTCCGTTGACAAGATAAACGGTCCTCACAACGGCGACAGCTATATCGCTTATACATTTTATCTTATCAACGCAGGAGATGATACCATCTCCTATGAGGGTCAGCTCGAAATTGAGGGCGTCACCAAAAATGTTGATGAGGCAATACGTCTCGCCGTGTACAAGAACGGAAAAAAGACCGTCTACGGCAAAACCAAAAGCAGCGGCGGCGGCAAGGAAGCAGACTGCGACAGCGAATTTCTTTCATCCACCGTCGTTATGAAAACCTCACAGGAGGGCTTCAAGGCAAAAGCAAAGGACAAATATACCGTCGTGATCTGGCTTGAAGGCAACGATCCCGACTGCGTTGACGATATCGTCGGCGGTACCATCAAATTCGGAATGAACTTCCATATCGCCGAAACGACATAAACGCTCTGCGCTCCCCGGAAACACGGGGCTTTCCCCGATTCGTAACGTAAAAAGCAATGAAAATCCAAACTTAACAATACCAAAGGAGACCGGAACATGAAAAAGGCATTGAAAATCGTCGGAAATATCCTGCTGTGGCTCGTAGTCATATTTGCGCTTCTCATAACGATATTGGTTTTCTCATCGACCAACAGCAACGGTGTTTCAAATCTTATGGGATATATCCCCCTGACCGTAGATTCACAGTCCATGAGCCCTACCTTCAATGAGGGCGATCTTATCATCTGCAAGCAGATAGATGATGTAAAATCCCTTGAGATCGGCGATGTCATTACCTTCTGGACGATCATCGACGGACAAAAGGTAAAAAATACCCACCGTATCGTAAGGATCAATGACACCGGTACCTCCCGCAGCTTCGTAACACGAGGCGACAACAACCCCATTGATGATGAAATGCCGGCATATCAGGGCGACCTCATCGGCAAATGGACAAATATAAGACTTACCGGCGCAGGCAATATCATGGCTTTCCTCCGCACAAAGGTAGGCTTCTTTGTATGCATACTTATCCCCATGGCGCTGTTCTTCCTGTTTGAGCTTTACAAGTTCATCGTCACCGTCATCAAGGTAAGACATCCCGATCCGGAGCCGCAGCTTGACGAAGAAGAGATCAAGCGCCGCGCTATCGAGGAATACCTCGCTGAGCAGAAGGCAAAGGAGGAAGCGGAGTCCGCAAAGAAGGACGACAAGCCCGCTGAAAACGATAAGGCAGAGGACAAAAAGTCCGAGGAAAAGAAGGACGACAAGCCCGCTGAAAACGATAAGGCAGAGGATAAAAAGTCCGAGGAAAAGAAGGACGACAAGCCCGCTGAAAACGATAAGGCGGAGGATAAAAAGTCCGAGGAAAAGAAGGACGACAAGCCTGCTGAAAACGATAAGGCGGAGGATAAAAAGTCCGAGGAAAAGAAGGACGACAAGCCCGCTGAAAGCGATAAGGCAGAGGATAAAAAGTCCGAGGAAAAGAAGGACGACAAGCCCGCTGAAAGCGATAAGGCTGAGGATAAAAAGCCCGAGGAAAAGAAGGACGATAAGCCTGCTGAAAACGATAAGGCTGAGGATAAAAAGCCGGACAGCAAAGAAAAATAAGGTACAGGAACAGCATCGTCTGAAGTCCGGTGACGAATTATTCATTATTTCCTGTACATCCTGTATCAAGAGGAAAACACTATGGATAACTTTCTGAAATGGTTTTTTGCTTTCATAACCGCGATCCTGCAAGGCTTCGGGATGATATTTGTGGGTTTATGGAACGGAATTAAACAAATTTTCAATATAGGCGAGTATATAGAGCTGTTCAAGGAATATTCGACACAGTTCGGGGTACTGGAATGGATACTTGCAATCCTTGCCATTATCATCGTCATTGCCGTATTCCTGCTGATTATTGCCATCATCGTGCTTGCTATACGGAAATACATACGTTTCCGTCATTCCATCGTCAGCAACGAGGATCTGCTGGAGGAAATTTCCGTACTTCAGCAGCGTGTTCTCAAGATGGTCAAGGAAAAGGACGAGATCATGGCAATGAAGGTGGCTCAGATGGGCATACCCGGTTCAGGCAAGCTTTCCCTTGCAAGCGGACAGTTTGTTGAAGGCACTGCAACAGAGGGCGGCGAAGGCGGCGAAGGCGCTGAAGCGAAGCCCCTTGAAGCAGGCGTGGTACAGACCAGCGAGCGCCGCTTCTCAAAGCTCATGGAAGTGGATAACTTCTACGCAAATTACCAGCCCCCCGAATATGACGATACCATCACCCTCGAGCAGCTTGTAGAGCGCTACCGCAATTTTGCCTGCTCAAGAATGCATCTTTTCTACGATCAGAAAACGATACGTCTTTTCTTTGCGGGCATGGCGTCCACAAAGCTTATCGTACTCCAGGGTATATCCGGTACAGGTAAGACCTCACTCCCCTATTCCTTCGGTAAGTTCCTGCAGGTGGATACGACCATCGCATCGGTACAGCCCTCATGGCGTGACCGTACAGAGCTTTTCGGATACTTCAACGAATTTACAAAGAACTTCAACGAGACCGAGGTTCTCAAGCGTATATATGCATCAGGCTATAATGACAATGTAAACCTGATACTTCTGGACGAGATGAACATTGCGCGAATCGAGTATTATTTCGCAGAGATGCTGTCCATACTTGAAATGCCGAATGCAGACGAATGGGAGCTTGACATCGTGCCCAACGCATGGAGCACCGACCCCATAAGGCTGAATCACGGCAAGATACGCATTCCCCAGAACATCTGGTATGTCGGCACAGCTAACAACGATGACTCGACCTTTTCGATCTCCGATAAGGTATACGACCGTGCCCAGCCCATCAACCTTGATGAAAAGGGTATCGCATTTGAAGCTCCCGACACACCGCCTGTAAACCTGAGCTTCTCGCATCTTAACGCAATGTTTGAGGAAGCCTTCAAGATGTACCCCATCTCACAGGAAAACCTCAAAAAGATACACCAGCTTGACCTCTGGGTTATTGAAAAGCTGCGTGTAGCATTCGGTAACCGTATTCTCAAGCAGATGGGACTGTTTGTTCCGGTATATGTTGCCTGCGGAGGCGACGAGCTGGACGGCATCGACTATGTGCTTGCAACAAAGATATTCCGTAAGTTTGAATCGCTGAACCTTGCGATGCTGCGTGAAGAGCTGAAAGAACTTTGCACCTATCTGCAAAAGCTTTTCGGCAAGAACAAAATGGGCGAGTCCATCGCCTATCTGCAGAGACTGCAAAAACTATTCTGAGAGATTTATGGGAAAGAGTTATTTTCCCGGTTCGTGTTTGTCCTGCTCCATAGGGGCAGGACAAACTTGCAATGGGAAGTTTCTGATTTATATAATCTCTTTTTTATTTCAGCGCATATTATTTAACCGGCGCAGTATCTCTGTTTTCCACAATTATCCTAAAACGATCGGCAGGTGAGTATGAAGTGCAGGAAAGCGAAATGCAGCAATTCCGTGAGGAATATCAGGAAATAATGGAGCTTTACAAAGAAAACAGTCAGTTCTTATCGCTGGTAAACCTTCTCCGCGGCACTGAAGGCTCCTTTGCCATGAACCGCCGGCTCATGCAGAAGATCATAGATTCCTCATGGGTCGAAGCAATTGAAAAGGGACTTATCCATGTTGACAACGTCCTGCGCAATCCGAGAAGAACCATCGAGGATGTTGAAGAGGTAGTCCCCATAGCATTATCACGCAAGATCACCGTTGAATCGGTAAAGCACCTTGCACAGCATACTGACCTGATACAGAGCATAGACAAGCGCACAGGTAAGATCACCCCCTCAAAGATACTCAATGTCCATAAGGAAGAAAGCCTTATGACATACGAGAACAAATTTGTAAATACGCTTATAGACCGGCTTTATATCTTCATCACCATGAGATATGAAAAGCTGGCGAAGGTATCCAAGGACGAAGAGGTCTTTACTCTGGGCTTCAACACAGAGATAGACGATCTCAACGGCGGCAGGATGAAAATTGATGTGCATATCGAAAACGAGCACAGCCTTGAAAGCCGTGACCACAGCGGATATACCATCTGGCAGCGTGTCGAAAAGCTGAAAAAAGCCATCGAGGGCTACAAAGGCTCCGAGCTTTGCAAAACTCTCGGCAATACCTTTATCCGTCCGCCGGTAATGCGTACCAACGCGATAATGAAAAATGTCGATCTGAAGGCCTGCCTGACATTATGGCAGTACATAGAAAGCTATGACAAGGTCGGCTATGAAATAAATATCGAAAATTCAGCCGTTTCCCCCAATACGGATTTCATTACTGATTTCTATGATCTGGTGGGACTGCATCTGCTGCTGTTCCGCGCGTCGGTATCTCCCGAGCAGGAGGTACTTGAGGTGCGGCAGATGAATCCCGTAATGCCGAAGATCGTCAAGAAATTTGACGAAGAGGTAGGCGGACGCTTTGATTCCACAGCAGAGGGCGTTGCCGGCTATATCTCCCAGACCGGAGAAATGAAGCTCAAGCACGGCGTACCCTCAAATGTCACACAGATAATCCAGCAGATCGAGCGTGTCATTTCCATAGAGACCGCATATCAGGAGGAGCTGCGCGCAAAGGAGCTTGCCGAGCAGAAGGCAGCAGAGGCTGCGGAAAGAAGGCGGCTTGAAGAAGAGCGCATAGAAGCTGAGCGTCAGGCTGAGCTGGAGCGTCTTGAAGCCGAAAGACTCGAGGAGGAGCGCCGCATCCAGGAATTGCTGGAGGAAAAGCGCAGAGAGCAGGAGGAAGCAGAACGGGAAAGAGAACGTCAGGAAAAGGAACGTCTGCGGCTGCTTGAAGAAAAGCGCAAGAAAGAAGAAGAGGAAAAAGCCCGTCTGGAGGAGGAGCGCAGGCAGCGTGAGGCAGCAGAAGCCGCCGAGCGTGAAAGGATCCGTATTGCCCAGGAGAAGCAGCAGGTACGTTCAAATCTTGGTAATGCAGAGGGCATAGATACAAAGGAGGAGCCGGAGGGAGAAAAGGTCGCCGCAGCGGAGACCGTGGAAGAGGATCCGGCAGCAATTGCAGCCCGCATGAAGCGCGAGCAGCAGCAGCGTGAAAAGGAGCGCGCCGAAGCAGAACGCGCGCAGCGTCTTAAAGCAGAGCGCAAATACTTTGAAAGCAAGCCCTTTGAACAGATACGCCGCGAATATTCAAGGAACCCCTTCCGTATGCTCATGCGGCTTATCAGATATATACTGGCGATGGTATTCGGCATCATACCCGAAGACACCGACCGCCCCGACTTCAAGGAGCGCCGCAGGCAGCTTCTCGAGCTGAAGGAGCAGAAAAAGCGCGAAAAGGAAAAGCAGCTCCAGATGGAAGCATACTACAAAAAGTATGCCCAGACCTTCAAATACCGCACCATGCGCAAGATTCAGGACCGCAAGTTCCAGCGCAAGCGCATGAAGGAGCGCAAGAACAAGCCAAGACCGGTATACAAATCCAGGTATACGCCTGAGCAGCAGATAGAGATCCAAAAGGAAATGAATGCGCTGTACAAGGAATATCACGTCAGCGTATTCGAGCATATCCGCCGCTGGTATACAGACAAGCGCGACCGTTTTGCAAACTGGCGCAAGCAGATCGACGAATCCGACAGAAATCTGTCCAGGCGCATAGGCAGCTTCCTGCTTGGCGCAGCAATACTTGCAGCAGTATGCTTCTCACTGTATGTGACCTTCTGTACATTTACCGGAAAGCCTGCAAGCGTTTTCGGCTACAGTATTCTCCGGGTCGAAACAGGCAGCATGGAGCCGACCCTTCATGTGGGAGACTGCATTATAATCAAAAGCTGCAATACAAGAGATCTTTCCAAGGATGATATTATTTCCTTCTATTCAGACGATCCCACTATCGAAGGAAAGCTCATTACACACCGCATCCAGAGCATCCAGGTCAACGGCACGATCATAACCCGCGGCGATGCAAACCCGGTCAATGACAGTGTAGCGGTTGATCCCGACAAGATCGTGGGAAAATATGTACGCAAATCAGGCTTCTACATCTGGCTTGCATCCTTTGCCGACACCAACAAGCTTTTCCTGATGCTTGTAATGATCCCGCTTTCGCTCATATCCATCTATGAGCTGCGGTCGATGATAAAGATCGGCAAAAAAGCCCGCAAGGAAGCTTCCGAACAAAAGCAGCGATCCTCTGAAAAATACGAGGAGAGGATGCGCAAGGCTATCGAAGAGGAAAAGAAACGTCTTGCCGAAGAAAACTACACGCCGGAGGACGACTCCCCCGATGACGAAAGCTCCGGGGACGAAGCAGGCGCAGAAGAACCGTCAGAGGAAAGCCTGCCGCAAACCGGACAGCAGGAGGACGAGCAGCCCTGGGACAATGAGCAGGCTGAAGCTGATACTGATGACCGGCAGGATGACGACACAGACGACGCTGACAGCACTGCTGACACAGCTGACAACGCTGGAAAAGCTGAAAAGGCTGAAGGCAGCAGCGGCGCAGAGGACAACAACGAGGTGGATAGAACGTGACACAGGAAAAAATAATGAAACGGCGCATGATCCGTGCGATCACGCTGCTGATAATAGCGATAATAGCACTTCTTGTCTTTATCGGCTTATACATTGATGAAACGAACCGTGTACAGGAGACCTACCGCACCATGTTTGCCACCTATCTCACGGACACCACCTCTTCCATCGACTCTTATCTGAACGCAGAGGGCGACAAGCCCCTGAGATACCGCCGCATACTTGCTGATTACAGCAGTGCGAACAGCTTCGGATTTCTCATGACAAGTCTGACAGATGAGCAGAAAACGTCCCTGAACGAGCTGCACGCCTGTCTGCTGAAATATCCGGAGCAGATGCAGAAAGAGGACACGCTGAAAGCCATGAAAACCGCCGTCACCGACATAAGTCAGAGTCTGGACAAAGGCTTTGAAGAAGCTGACAAGATCGTAGCTTCCATTGACAAGAAAGGATTATGAGGGATTTGCTATGAGTAACTTTTTTGAAAAGCATAAATTAAAAAAAGAGATCAAGCTCTGCCGCCAGACCATTGACGAGATCGAACGAAAGCGTTCCAGATCCCAGTCCGCGCTGGTACAGGCGGTGCTGCTTCAGGAAACGCCGGACGAGCGTGATGTTGAGTGGTTCAACAAATACACCGGCGAGATCACTGCCTGCCGTAATCACATGATCGACCTGCAGAAGAAGCTTGACTCATTGAAATAGTCGGTAAAATACCGATATTGCAAAAACTGCAAAAGCTCCGCAGCCGCAGGAGGCGTCTGGAATATGCCCTGCATATATAAAAGAGGGCTTTCCCTTCCTGCGGTCAATGCTGAAATGTTTTATTGCCGCAAGGCAGTGACCGAAAATGATTTTTGCTGCAAAGACAACGGCGGCGGGTTTTCAAGCCCGCCGCCGTTCCCTTTTTAAGGGTTGGTCTGGTATTTTCTATGTGAGGTTAACTTATTAGCTTATATTATCAAGGGGTCTGACCTATCCGTCCGGCAGCGAGCTGCGCCGCTGCCTGCTTTTTTGCTGCTTTGTGAGTTGGGGATAGGTTCTGACCTGTCCGTCCGGCAGCGAGCTGCGCCGCTGCCTGGTTTTTTTGAGCCGCTGCGCGGAAAAGGAGGTTTCGCGACCTGCGGGTCGCGACCAAGGGGCTCTGCCCCTTGGAACCCTGCAAGCCTTTAAAAAGGCTTGACCTAAACTTAAATTATTGTACGGTCAGGTTCCTGTTTCTTTTGCGCGTAATACTCCGCCTTATCTGCTTCACAATTCTTCTGCGCTTCAATAAATACATGACGATACTTTCCATGCTTCTCCGGATCAAATATCATATAACCCTTCGCCACAGACAATCTGCTGGAATCCTTTTCATGCTCCTGATTATACTTTTTCAGTGCCTCATCTATACTATCAAAATAGCTCTTCATATCCTCATCGCTCTTATCTGTCAGTATAACGATATATTCATCACCGGTTACATGGTACACATTTTCCTTATCGTAAACGTCCTTGAGTATCCTTGCGCATTCAAACATCAGCATATCGCCTGCTTCAAAGCCGAAGTGTGTATATATCTTTTTCAGCTCATTCACATCGAAGAATGCCACCGCAAAGCTTATTTTACCCATTTCGATATTTTCGTCGATACTCTTTATCTTACGTTTATATGCAGCCTTATTGAGCACGCCCGTCATATTATCGGTATATATTTCCTCATCCACATATTTGACATATTCTCTGAGCTTTTTATAGGATGCCTGGATAGCGGTATTTACCTCGTCATATTCATCAGGGGCAGTACGTTTGCCCACCTCGCCTATTGCAAGGGTTCTCAGCACCTGGCTTTCGCTGTCCGGCAGGAGATCAAGCTTTTTGATAGAGCTTCTCATAATGAGGTGATCCAGCTTTTTTGTTTCCCTGTCAAGCTCTGAAAGCTCATCCAGCACCACATTCAGACGCCGTTTATTATGCGAATAAATGCTGATCGAAAGAACAACACCCACCAGAAAAGACAGAGCCGTCAGAACGATGGTTACAGTTCGGTTTGAATTAAGCTTACTGTCATACCAGTCAGCATTGAAATCAACGCCGACGATACCTGCGACATTTCCCTGCGAATCAAATATCGGGCAATATGCAGAATAAAACCTGCCCCAAGCGTCGGTATGAGCCGTCTGTTCAACGTCAGCCATACCCTTTGCAGCCTTTTTCAAAGCCGGCGTAGCCTCTTTTTTTTCACCAAATTCTGCCGGATTCAGCGGATCGGGGTCTACAGTAAAGGAAAAGCTTCCGTCCTCTTTCTCACGCACGCTATAGATATAATCCAACTGGATATTATTCTGAAAAGACTGGAGAACCTTCATAGCTTTTTCATATTTTTCCGTACCCTTATCCTCAGCCGTAAGCAATTCCATTTCATCGCCGTCCAGCTGATACGCCGCTGTTCTTGCAACATCCAGCACACGATTGCTCATCTGCTCGCGGAGTGATGCCTTTGACAATACCATAAGCACAACGCCCATTGTGATATTTGTCGCCAGCAGCAGCGCAAGCGCCATAATAAAACTTCTTTTGCTTGTCTTTACTCTTGATTCCGCTTTAGTCATATCATTCACCTCCACAAAGACTTATGGACGCGCTGACCGATTATTGTCAGAATTAGCCGTAAAAATAAGTATTATTTTTTAACTTTCCCAATGCCCTGACATACACATCAGCACTCCCTGATTTGCAAGCAGCTATTACAATACCCGCTGCTTTGTCACAATTCAGCACATATCATTGTACTTTAATTACTATTTTAGCATATAAAT
>ONNU01000358.1 GCA_900319255.1 uncultured Eubacteriales bacterium | reverse complement strand
TATACAGGGTCGTCTGCCTTACAATCCGAAGGGCAGAGCGATCTCCGTCAGACCCGTATGAGCTATGGATATTGATTTGATAAAGACGGAGCTTTGCATTGCGTCCAGCTCGGAATATTCCCTTTTGACAACAACAGCATTTGTCACATAGAACTTCCTTACGGTTTTTCCGTCTCTCAGAACGGTTATACTTACGCTTGCGATCTTTGTTCCCTCCTTCACCAGCGAATACATGGTGTCCTTTACTGATGTATAGCAGCCCTTTTCAAGGATGAGAATATCCGGGTTCCTTTTCGGCTTGCGCAGGATCACCGGAGCATCGTTCACCCCTCCGTCTACTATCGTATCTATATCAACACTTCCGGATAGATTCACTACCTTTGAAAAGCTGAAGGATATCCCGTCAAGGGAAACCTCAAAGGAATAGCTTGGTATCAGATCACTGGCTGACATATATATCACCGTCCTGACTGTTTACATTTGAATAACTGAATAACGGCTGCCCCCCCGGGTCTGAAAGAAACACCCGGGTACAAGCCTGCTTTATCAGAGCTTGAAAATATTTTCAGGTTCATCATTAAGCTTGCTGTTTATTTTTGAGATCTCCTTGCACCAGCGCTGACGTTCACGATGACTGAGGGCAGCTATCTCGTCATGGGGCCAGTGCATATAATAGCCGATGAATGCGATCTCCTCATAGATCCTGTCAGCCGGATATACTGCTATATTCCGGCTTCCAGAAAATTTACAGGTATCTCAAGCTTCTGTCCGCAATGAGGGCACACAGAACGGTACACCGGCATATCCATAGTATTTATCCTTGAATACAGATCCTGCAGGTATGCCAGATCTATTGTGAAAAGTCCCTCGACTATCCTTGTATCCACAGCCGGAAGAGTTCCCAGGCTTTTGATAACTCTTGAAAGGATGATAATTGAAAGATACCCGGGATTCTGCTGCACACGGGGATCTCTCAGCGGGATTATCTCATCTCCGGCATTTGCAAGACGCATCACGCCCTCTCTATGAAGGGTGCCGTTCATATCAAGGTAGCCTTTCGGAAGAGTAAATCTGAATTCTGTTTCAAACATTCTGCTCGCTCCTTTTTCGCATATCATATATCATGTATCAGACCTTCACAAATAACACATCTGCTATACATTCATAATGTACAAATATCCGCAGGCAAATGTATTACGACAAAAAAGCCTGAGTGTTTACAAAAAAACATTATACGACATTTTCCTGTACTATTGTATACCATAATATACAAAATTGCAATATTTTTTGCATTATTTTTCAATAAACCGGCATCCCGGAGCAATATAAATCACTAATCGAATCAGGAAACTTATCAAATTTAAATTGGAAAATGGAAAAAGGAAAATTGTTGTTCCCTTTAGCGATTCCGGAAAGGGCATAGCGCCGCCCTTGGCGGCAAATAAACTGAAGGCTGAAAACGAAAAATGAATAATAAGACCCGGCTTACGCCTGCCACCAGCTCTGCATAAGTTCCGCCATGGGGTCGCCTGCGGCTCTTGGGGCGTCACTTATCCCCTTTTAAGGAGGAACTGTCAGCGAAGCTGACTGAGAGGTTAAAACGGGAAGCTATCTTCTTAGACTACACCAGGGGCAATCCCAAAACCATAAGTTAATGCCATTGCCTCAAGGAGGGAGGCATAAGAGAGAATAACGAATAGTGAATTGTAAAAAATGACGGATAGAAAGCCGGCAAAAGACTTTGTGTAAAGTATCAACACATTACACGAAGTCTTTTTCCTTTACACTCAGAAGTTAATTCCCCCTGTGGCGAAATGCACTAAAAAGGATGGCAAAGTTTGTATGTAATTTGGTTACAAAAATGATGAATATCAGTTTATTTCAAGATTAAAAAATGATATAATAGATAAGTAAATTCGGTTCTGCTGCCAGTCTGTAAAGGCTGCGGCAAATTCCAGACCGGATAACAAAGCAAAGGAGAATCACTATGAAGGCTAAGAAAATCTCTAAGCGCATC
>ONNU01000361.1 GCA_900319255.1 uncultured Eubacteriales bacterium | reverse complement strand
TGTATTCCAGTTTTATAATCTTGCGGGGAATCTGACGGTTGAGGATAATATTCTTCTCCCGCTTGAGATGAGCGGAAGAAGAATCGCTGATTACAGAGAAAAATATAAAGAAATACTTGAGATCACCGGACTGGAAAGCAAGGTCAGGGCTTATCCCTCCCAGCTTTCAGGCGGTCAGCAGCAGAGAGTTGCAATTGCCCGGGCTGTCCTCGGAGAGCCGGAGATTATACTTGCAGATGAGCCTACGGGAAACCTTGACGAAGCATCGAGAGCTGAGATCATGCAGCTATTCAAAAGGCTGAATACTGAAAAGGGCGCAACCATATTACAGGTAACTCATTCAGCGGAATGCGCTTCATACAGCAGCAGGATCGTAAAACTGCGCGACAGGGTGATCCATGAGGCGTAAAGGTATTAAGGGTAAAAGCTTCGCTCAAGCCTTAAAAGGTTGGCGAAGCTTTTACAGATCGTCTTTCCGACACCCGGTTTCTTCCTCTTCCTTAAAAATTTTAAAGTTACTATCAATCTGTACTTAATTTTTTATTTATCCCATTGTAATACTGACGCTGTATAATCATATCAGAAAATCATAATGGAGTGATATCTATGAAAAGAAAATTGGCAGCTGTGATGTGTCTTGCTCTGGTTTTTTCCCTTGCAGGCTGTAATTCCGCAAGCCAGACCGAAAGTACACCCGCAGACAGCTCCGCCGCTCAGGGAAGCTCAACCGCCGAAAGCTCTCAAAGCTCGCCTGATGCCTCCCGGACCGGTACAGAAAGCTCTGCCGATGCTCAGATAACAAGCGCAGAGCCTGAATATAAGGATAAGCTTTTCGGAAAGGATGTTCTGGAAATCAGTATTACAACAGAAGAAGCCGACTGGAAAAACCTGATGGATAATGCCGCAGATAAGCCGTGGATCCAATGTGATATCACCATCGACGGTGAGACCTTCAAGGATGTGGGTCTGAAAACAAAGGGCAATACCTCCCTCCAGCAGCTTGTGAAGGATGAAAGCGAGCGCTACAGCCTGAAGGTAAGCTTCGGAAAATATGTTGACGGTCAGAGCTGCTACGGGCTTGATAAACTGGCTCTCAATAATATCTATGCAGACAGCACCTATCTGAAGGAATATATGTCCTATGACCTTTTGAATTATATGCAGGTTCCCTCTTCACTCTGCACATTTGCCGATATCACTGTCAACGGCAGGCATTACGGCTTTTTCCTCGCCGTTGAGGATGCTGACGACAGCTATCTCGACAGGATCTACGGAAGTGACAGCAATGTGAAAGGCTATAAGCCTGAATCAATGGATATGGCAGCCATGCCCGACGGCGGCAATATGCCTCAGATGCCCGGTGAGAACGGCGATGGCGATAATAACGGCAACGCCCAGATGCCTGCTCCGCCAGAGGGTGCAGGTTTCCCCCAGATGCCGGGACAGAACAGTGACGGCGACAATAATGGCAACGCCCAGATGCCTGCTCCGCCCAATGGTGATAATTCAGACTTCCCCCAGATGCCGGACGGCGAAAATATGCCCCGGATGCCCGGCGGCGATGGGATGCCGGGAGGCATGAACAGCGCCAAAAACGGCGTTGACCTGAAATACACCGATGATTCCTTTGACAGCTACAGCAATATATTTGACAATAATATCAACAAGATCGAGGATGAGGACAAGCAGCGGCTGATAGCTTCCCTCAAAAATATCAGCAGCGGCGAAAAGCTTGAGGAAAGCATCAATGTGGATGAGGTACTCCGGTACACCGCCTGCAATGTATTTCTTGTCAATTTAGACAGCTATCTGTCGTCAAACTGCCATAATTACATTCTCACGGAGCTTGACGGACAGCTTTCCATGCTGCCCTGGGATTATAACCTCTCCTTCGGCTCATATCAGTGCGAAAGCGCAGATACCGCTGTGAATTATGCCATCGACACTGTATTCAGCGGCGTAAGCGCAGAGGAGCGCCCCATAATATCAAAGCTTCTGGAAAAGGATGAATACAGGGAAAAGTATCATCAGTATCTGCAGGAGATCGCTGAGAAATATGTTCAGTCGGGAAAATTTGCCGAAACCGTTGATAAGGTCGCTTCCGTCATAGACAGCCGTGTCAAGGCGGATACCACATCATTTGACGGATATGACGCATTTACTGAGGGGGTCACGACACTGAAAGCCTTTACTGAGCTGCGCGCAAAGAGCGTTCTCGGACAGCTTGACGGTACTATCCCCTCCACCACCGAAAAGCAGAAGGACAGCGACAAGCTTATTGATGCATCCTCGGTGGATATCAAAAAGCTCGGCACTATGAATATGGGCGGCGAAGGCGGTCAGGGCGGTATGCCGGGTATTCCGGGTCAGCAGAATCAGCCGGGTCAGCAGGCTCAGCCCGGTCAGTCAGAACAGTCAGATCAGAGCTGAACAGAATAAATAATCAACAGCGTACTGTGCTTGACATGGTATCAGCAATCTGAACGGTCTGGTATTTGTGGATGCGCTTACGCATATGAAAAACAAGGGCGCATTTTCAAAGCATATCGAGGAGCTGCAGAAGCAGATAGACGATGAAAATGAAACTCCGGAATTTGCCATTGGCGTATTTGACTGCGACAGCCTCAAAATAGTAAATGACGATTACGGACATTATAAGGGCGACATATATCTGAAAACCGCCACCCATACGATATGCAATATTTTCAAGCACAGTCCTGTGTTCAGAATAGGCGGAGATGAATTTTCCGTCATCCTGAAAAATGAGGATTACCGCAATATCGATTCTCTGCTGGAGATGTTTGACAAAGCCGTAGATGATATCAATTCATCAGCTGTACAGCCCTGGGAGCAGGTCTGGATATCAAAGGGCTTCGCCGTATACGATCCTTCGCAGGACAATACCGTTACCGGAGTGATTCAGCGCGCTGACAGGCTCATGTACGAAAACAAGCGTGAAAGGAAAAAAAGCCGGAACACCGGTATGCGTGGTTAGTAATATAGTGATTAATGAGTGGTTAGTGGTTAGTGGTTCACCATCAGGGAGAGCTATGGTATTGCCGTTATCCTGCAATTATCCATTCTCCTTTTTCAACCTTCAATTTTCACAAGGGTGATGCTATGAGCTTATTTGAACATACGAAAAACACAAGACCCATTATTCAGGGAAGCCTACGGTATATCAGAAGTGATGTTCCTGTTTTTCTGACGGAAAAGGAACGTCAATGGCTGGCAGATAATAACATTCTCACTATTGTTGATCTGAGAGAAAAAGCCGAACAGCTTCAAAAGCCCTGCCCTTTGCAAAACGACAATGCTTTTGAATATCATTCAATGCCTGTCACAGGGGGAAATGCCGTTCCTGCCTCACGGGATGAGGTCGCGGTTTCATACATAAAAATGGTTGACGATACTATGGACAGGATAGTAAAAACCATTATGTTTGCTCCATCAAACGTATTGTATTTCTGTAATGCGGGAAAGGACAGAACCGGTGTGGTAACGGCGATCATTCTCAGCAGGCTTGGCTATGACAGGCAGTATATCATCAGCGATTACTTATTATCCGCTTCAAACCTCAGCGCAGAGCTTCAGGCATTTGCCGCAAGCCATCCTGATACAGATATCAATATAATAACTCCCGAAGCTGAATATATAGAAGGTTTTTTAGAATGGTATCAAAACAGCGATCATTCATGAAAGCTTTGGCAGCTTCATCTTCTCAGAGGCTGTGAAAAAAGTCCAAAGAAAAAAGACAACCGACCTCCGAGTAGAAACTTGGAAGTCGGTTGCTTTTTTGGTATAATAGAT
>ONNU01000364.1 GCA_900319255.1 uncultured Eubacteriales bacterium | reverse complement strand
CTGCTTTGGTGGGTCAAAAGGTGGAAACCACAAGGGGTTCCCCCTTGAGTTTTCCCCCTTTTGGAATCCCCTTTCCTTATCCCCTGCGGGATCCATACTTTTTGCGGCTATGGGTTGGTATTGTTGCTTTTTCCTGAATCAGTGAAAATGGCATTTCCGTTGCAAATGGATAAAGGGAATCCCCATCAGGGCACCGGGTTTTTGAAGCAAGGATCCGGATTGTAGCGGATACCTGGCTTCTTGATGTGGAAGGGAAAGTGGTTGGCTGAGGGGTTAAACATGCCTTGTTAAAACTGCGGCTTTTCTATGTCAGTTTATCTTTACGATCGTTCCCTTGAGCTGGGCTGAGCCGCTTGAGGTGAGCTGCAGGGAGCTTGCTCCCTTGACGGTTACAGAGGTACCGTCTATCTTCATGGTCTGTCCCTTTGCAGTAAGACCCTTGTCTGCTTTCAGCTCGATATCTGCGCTTTTCAGCGATATCTTCTTGCTGCTGCCGTCAATAACTCCGGCTTCGCTGCCGCCTACCTTCAGCACAAGCTTTTTATCTGCGCATATGGTAACGACCCCTTTTTTGGAATCTATCTCTACCGAGTTCTTTTTATCCTTGTCATACATGGTAATGGTGCTTTTCTCTTCATTCATTTCAAAGCCCATGCCCTTTTTTGTTTTAACGCTTATCTTCTGCTTATCCTCCGTATCGTCAATGAGCAGCTCATTTCCGCCCTTTGTGATAAAGGTCTTGGAGGTGTTCTTTTCAGTGGCTGCGCCCTGAGGAAGCTTGTTTTTATCGCTCCACAGGCTGCCGATCACCACGGGACGGTTACGGTCTCCCATATTGAAGGCGACCACTACCTCAGCTCCCACCTCCGGCAGTGCATAGGCTCCGTACTGCGCTCCGGCATAGGGACTCATCACAGAGATCCAGCCGGTGACATTTCTTCCTGCTTCGCCGAGAAATAATTCTACCTTGACCTTTCCGGGAAAATCCTTGTTATAATTTTCCTTTACCGTTCCCGTCACGATACCGCTGATAATACCGTTGTTCTTTGCATCCGATACCATCATCACATCTTCAAATATTCCCATTTATATCCAACCTTTCGATTCAAAAGAAGTCTGGAAGCGAGAGTTGCTGATGGTATGCCTGACCTCGCTGATATAGTATTTTTTGTCGGCTGACTCGTCAAAGCTTTTCAGCTGGATATATCGTCCCGGTACTATCTCCGGTATCCCGATAAGCTCTCCCTGAGCGTAGCAGGTCTTATCCTGCTCATGGCGGGCAATGGTCTGGGCGCGGAGCTTTGCCTTTGCTTCGGTATCGGAATCGGCGTCAAAGAAATACTGCGACGGCGTGGGAGTCAGCACAGGCGAATATTTTTCGGTGCTTGAAGCCTTTACCTTTGCGCTTATTTCCTTGCACTGTGCCGGATCGTAGCCCACAACATTTATCTCCGTATCAAGATATTCCGACATCATGCTGAATGTCATCAGCTCCTTTCCAAGCTCTACGCTCAGGATCGGAGATTTGTTCTTTGCAGGAGTACGGAAATACGCCTTGTCAAGCAGGACAAAGAATTCCCGGTCGGATTTTCCCGCTGAAATAAGCTCATTTGTGACAAACTGATAATCATTGGTGCTCTGGGATATGGGCGAGGTAAGGTTATCATTTGTGGCGTCACATTCAACGCTGCACAGCTTTGAATAATTGCTCATCACTTTTTTGAAAACATCCGAATAGCTTTTATCCTCATACAGCTGCCGGCGCACTCCGCTTGTCATCATAAGCTTGCGTACATCCATCAGCTTGACGGTAAGCATGGGAAATTCCTGATATTCCACCCCGAAGCCTGCAACATAGCCCTTGAAAACCGGTACCGTCGAGGAAACATATCCAAGCTCGATGGTCATTATCGTTCCGAGACGGAATGCATTTTTTATCTTTGATTCAAAGCTGTGGTTCTTCGGGTCATAGCAGGCGCCGATCTTCAGAACTGCCATTCCTGCGCTTTCAAGTGAAAGGACTACCTCCAGCTCGGTCACGCTCAGCTTCAGGGATGAAACCAGCTCCGAGCCTGAGGATTTGATCTTGAATGCCGGAACGATGAAATTTCCGTATTTATTCGCAAGCTTCGTGCTGTCAGTGGTATCCGACATCAGATCCCCCATCTCATTCACTTCCCTTCGTCTTTTCAGTCATTTATTGACGGTACCTTCAATATCTGCCCCACCGGAATATCCAGGGGATTCATTATATCATTTGCATCAGCGATCCTGCGCCATTCTCTCGGATCCCCGTATTCCTTTTCCGCAAGGCTCCATATGCTGATATCCTCTGTCATTGTCCTTGCTTTGGTTCTGTCCGGGGAATTAAAGGGGCTGTTGCGCTCGCCGGCTGCTTCATTGAAGCCCCGCATCGTCAGGTCAACAAGTGCTCTCAGCGGCTTTCCTGATTTATCGAACATGGTGTAATTCACGCCCACGCTCTGGACATATCCCGCAAACTGCAGGCTGCCCCAGACAAATACGCAGCCCGGCGGCTGATGAACGTCACCCTCGATCTTTGTCAGAGCTGAGATCTTATTGATGGTTTTCGTTATATCATTCTGATCGTCGGAAAAAAGTCCCTTCACCGAATTCGTTACGCTCTGGATGGACAGAAATTCATCGCTGTTGAAAATAAGCTGTACCTGCAGCGTTGAAAGGGAAACACCGTTAAAGCTGATGACCGGCTCGTCCTCCTTTCGCCTTTCCTGCTGGGAATAGACAGAGGTATCGGTTATGCGGTATTCTGACGGATTAAACTGCACGGGTATCTGCTCAACCGATTCCCCTACTACCATCAGTACCGCCTTTGAACCCATAAGTGAGCTTGCAGCCCGTACCGCAGCGTTTGTTAATGTGGAAGTAAAACCCATTTCTGACCCTCCCCTTCTGTATTATCTATGGTCTTGAATCTATAATGTCAGTCTGCTGTCATGAATACCGTGAGCGGTCAAGTCTCAGCTGGCTCCGGATACGGTTTATGACATCATCGGAAAGCTTCTTAACATCGCTTGATCTGAGAGATGAATTCTCGATCTCGCTTTGCTTTCTTTTCATTTCCTTGAGCATTCCGGTATTATCGGCGGTCTGCCTTTCAGCTCTGTCAAGTCTTGCGGAAAGCTCCCGCAGGCTTTTCGTCAGATCTCCGCTGCGGTCGCCCCGCACGCTGTAATCAACGGACATATCAGCAGTTCCGGCTTCTTCAATAAGGTTGCCGTACTGTCGTATCAAAGCGTCCGCCGACGGTACCGCCTGCATCGGGACATTGCTCTGCTCAGCCTGATGCGGCGCGGGACGCTCAAGCAGGGAAAGTGAAGCTGATGTTCCGCTGTAATCCGCTGTCAGCTCTGCGGTACGAAGCTCAGGCGCAGAGCTTACCGCTGTGCCCGGAGCTGATGCCGGAGCCGGAGCCATACCCATTCCCTGAGCCGCAGAAGCAGTAGAGCTTTCTGTATTCTGCCCGGAGGCTTCAAAATTCCTGAACACCCTTTCCGTAAACATGAAATTATCGGCAGGCTTTTCGGAAATTATTCTGTCGATAGCATTTGCTTTCGGAGCGTCAGAGGGCTTTTTCCTCACGAAAAGTATCGAAACAGGCTTTCCCGGAGTATTCAGCGGATAGCCGGAATAACCGTAATTTTCTCCCGCTGCGGGTCGCGGAGAAAAAATCATTCTTTCATTCTGATAAACATTCAGCTGATCCGTAAGGAGAGTTTTTTCAGGTTGCTGCTGTATGATATTTCTGTAAAACTGCCCGGAATGATAGGCAGCGGCGATATTCCTGACGGAATTGATATATGAATTGCCGGCGGGTGAAAGTGAAATAAACTGACGAAGCTCATTCTGTATTTTTTCAGCCGGGCTGTGATAATAATATTTCAGAATTTCTTCTGCGCCGGGGTATGAAATGAAGCTGCTGCTTTTCAGGATATCCGTACCGTTAGCCCGGATAAGCCGGAGGAATCTTTCCTCATAAGCGGCGGTGCGGGTATCAAGCTCTGATCTGTCATTCTCACGAAGCTGTCTTAATGCATAAGTGAGAAGCCCGGTCTTTTCAGTATCTGTCAGCACATTCCTGATGATCTCCGGCAGCTCCTCTGCATCTATCTTCTGTCTGAAAATCATCTGCGCCGCATTTTCTATCACACGAAGCTCCCTGCTGTCGGCAAGCCCGGGATCATTCAGCAGTGAGACCGTCCTGTGCAGGATGCTCTTTTCTGTGTTTTTCTGCAGTCCCGAAAGGGTTTCCCTGAACAGAGAAATAACCATGCGATCCCTGCCCCTGCTTCTTGCAGCAAGTCCTGAGAAATACTGTGAGCCGGCAGACAGAAAGCTGTTCATCTGCAAATGCACAGCCCCGCCTCTTTCCTCCTCCGCTGTTTCCGCAGAGGGAATCATCACGGAAGCAGACTGCTCAGCCGCAGCCGTCTCCGCAGAAGGAATATTCTGAGCCTCCTGAACAGCTGGTTCAGCTTTCAGGATAAGGCTGTCGCCGCTCTGGTAGCTGATGTTTTCATTGCTGACGTTAAGCGGAAGTGCTGAGCTTTGGGAATTTATTGTTTGGTTGTTCTCAGTTACAGCGGTATTGGTTTCAAACTTTTCAGCGGGGTGAACTTCCGTTGGTGTTTCGGTTGTTTCAGTCTTTAGTATAAGGCTGTCGCCGCTTTGATAGCTGATGTTTTCGTTGCTGACGTTCAGGGTGTTTGCTG
>ONNU01000404.1 GCA_900319255.1 uncultured Eubacteriales bacterium | reverse complement strand
ACTTGCCTGCGCCCTCAGATACACCAAGGATAACAGGAGAGTTAAGCTCCTGAGCTGTAAGAAGGATAGCCTTTGTCCACTCAAGATTGTTGATGTTGAACTGACCTACTGCATAGTGACCTGCCTTTGCCTTTTTAAGCATTTCTGCTGCATTTACCAATGCCATTGTAATCACGCTCCAAAAAATTTAATACAGGCGCAAGAAAGCACCCTATGACATTATTATACATTATTTCCACAAAAAGATAAAGGGTTATTTTCAATTTTTTTGATTTTTTTACATTAATGCCTGAATCCGTGAATTGGCTGTCAGCATACGGTCCTATACAAATTTGTGATAAGAAGCTTTGATCATATTTGAGAGGGGTATTTTGAAGAACGAAGCGTAAAGCAGAAATGTCGTTCTGTATTTAACACGTTATCACGGCTCAAAGACATACTCCACCTTATCAAATTCGCCCTCATGTATCCACAGCTCTGCCACATCGGTGGAGCCATTGCCATTCAGATTTTCTGCCGAAATATTGAAATAGCCGTCCTCTGTCCCGACGATCTTATCACCCTTGTAATAGAGCAGCTTGAATTTTGCAAAGGATCCAAGCTCATCCACGACCTGCTTGAAGGTGATATAAAGGCTATGACCGTCTATCTGGTATTTGACCATCTCAACGCCGTTGCGTTCTCCTGCGGTGAATTTGTCATCACTGGTATTCATCGTAACGTCAAGCCTTGCATCCTTTATATCCTTTTCAAAGGTATAGCTGAAATAATTGTATTTATCCTTTGTCAGGGCAACAGAATCATTGCTTTTGCCGAGAATTTTGTCATCCTTTCCGTAAGCGATAACAGTCGCGTCAACACTGATATCCTGCTTTGCAAGCACCTTGTGTATAAGATGGGTATATCCTATGGAATCTTTATAGCTTGCAGTTTCCACTACATCATAATAGGGATTGTGCTCATATGTTCCCTCGTCCACTTTTTCGGAGGGTTCAGTGTCTGTTTCAGAGCCTTGCGCATCTGTTTTATCCTCGTTTTCTTTTTCATCCGAAGCAGCCTCGCTTTGAATAGTGCCGCTTACGCTTTTGCTTTCGCTTTTACTGCCAAGCCCCGAACAGCCCGAAAGAGCTGCCGCTCCCATTGCCATAATGATCGCCATTGCAATGATCCTGATTTTTGTACTTTTCATGATTATCGACCTCATTTCTGAATTATTCGTCTGGTATACCCGGAGCGTGTCCCTTGCAGGAAATGATAAGAGCCTGCTTTTGCCGGATATATCTCTGAATATATTGTACATCATGGGAAACCTCCATGTGTTATGCTGCCAGCATAACATTTGAAGTTTTTTATTTTCAGAAGCGCTCCGCCATGGGATAGCTAAGTCCTGAATCCGTGAAGCTCAACGTGAGAAAGATAAAAAACTGCTGTATTCATGCGGATTTTTGTACATTATTCAGGATTATTAAATTCACCGGAAAGGTGCATTTTCAGTTTGAGCTTTAACCCCCAAAAAAACACCGAATCTCAGATAATGAAGTCCGGGCAACTGAGGGGGATAAGGAACGGGGATTCCAAAAGATGGAAAATACTAATAAAGTTTGACTCATAGCAGGAAAGCAGAACAGCAAAGCGGCGAATCCTTTTCATCCGCCAGAAATGAAGATGTCAGTTTCACGGATTCAGCTAAAATTCAATGAGGATCATTCCCCTGACATCTTCTGACAAATTAACTAACCACTGACCACTAATCAGTTTTTACTTTATCTATTCTCATTATTTAGGAGGGAAGAGGGGCTGTTTCTGCGGCTCTGTACTTGAAATACCCGGCAAGATATTTTATAATATATAAGACAGCAAGGCGCTGTGCGGGACCTCCTTTCTGGAGGAGTTTTTATCCGGAGATGAATTTATGAAAAGATTTTTTACTATACTTGTATGCAAGCTTCTGAGGTTTGTCGGAGGTATTGTGGGAAAGGGAAGCTCTCTTCCCGGAAAGATTGCTCTCAGGCTTTGTCCTGATATTCTCAGCCGTGTTGAGCTTCCGAAATATATTATCGCTGTCACCGGCAGCAACGGAAAGACCTCCACTGTTGAAATGATCGCTCATATTCTGACCGAAAACGGTAAGACCGTTGCGTGGAATAAGGAAGGCTCGAATCAGATCGAGGGCGTTACTACCCTTGTTCTCGGCAGCTCTACAATGGGCGGCAGGGTGAAAAGCGATATCCTCCTTATCGAAAGCGATGAACGCTTTGCAAGATATACCTTCAAATATATCAAGCCTACTCATTATGTCATCACCAACCTGTACAGGGATCAGCTTACAAGAAACGGTCATCCCGACTGGGTTTTCGATGCCCTGAAGGACAGCATTTATCCCGAAACACAGCTTATTCTCAATGCGGACGATCCTCTTGTTTCGCTTTTCGGCTACGGACGGGATAATGTCACATGGTTCGGCGCCGATGAGCTTTCAAGCGATACAAAGGAGCTTGTGAGCGTATATAATGACGGCGCATACTGTCCTCATTGTAAGGCTCCCATGAAATACACCACCCATCATTATAATCATATCGGTCATTATGAATGTACCTCCTGCGGATATAAAAGACAGGATACCCGGTATACCGTTACTTCTGTGGATCTTGATAAGGGCGAGGCTGTTATTGACGGAAAATATAAGATAACCCTTGCGCTGAAATCACTTTATAATATCTATAATATACTTGCAGCCTATACCGCAGCGTCTATCGTGGGCATAGATCAGGAAAAGATCGCCGCAGATATGAGCGATTATGTTATGAAAAACGGCAGAGTCATTACCTTCAATATCGGAGACCGTCCCGGAACCCTGCTGACCTCAAAGCATGAAAACAGCATTTCCTACGATCAGTCAATACGTCTTGCCTGCGCAGATAAAAGAGGCTGTGATGTAATGTTCATTGTTGACGCAGTAAGCCGTAAGTATTTTACAAGCGATGTTTCATGGCTTTGGGATATTGATTTTGAAATGCTTGGAAGCGAGAATGTGCATGAGATCATTCTTGCGGGAAAATACTGCAATGACCTTGCTGTGCGTTTTTCATATACCGATATCCCCGGCGAAAAGATCAGGATGATCGAGGATATTTCAGAAGCGTATGAGCATCTGAAAAGCGACAGGAAGGAATATATCTATGTTATCACCTGTTTTTCAGACAAGGGAAAGTTTATTTCCCTGCTCTGAGCGATAAAAACCAAAAAGGACAGTGTAAAATGAAAATACTTCATCTGTATTATGATATAATGAACCTGTACGGAGAATATGCAAATGTTTCCGCACTGAAAAGAATATTTGAAAAAAGCGGTATTGATACTCAGGTAGATAAGCTTTCGCTTTCTGATACGGCTGTGCTTTCCGATTATGATATAATATATATCGGCTCCGGAACAGAAAGAAATCAGAAGCTTGTGCTTGAGGATATGAGAAAATATAAGGCTGAGCTTGTGAAATGCATAGATGAGGGAAAGGTCATTCTGATGACAGGCAATTCCTTTGAGATACTGGGAAAAAGCATCACTGACTGTGAGGGTAAGCTTTATGAGGGTCTGGGAATATTTGTTTTCGAGACTGTCGAGCAGAACAAGACCCGCATCACCGCCGACGCCATACTCAAAACCGATCTTTCAGACAAAAAGCTTGTGGGCTTTATCAATAAATGCAGCAGCATCACAAAGGTAGACACACCCTTGTTTGCTGTAAAAATGGGCATAGGCAACAGCGAAAACGATAAGACAGAGGGCATCAGGAAAAACCATCTGTACGGCACTCATCTGACAGGACCTATACTTATCAAGAATCCGTATTTTCTTGAATACATAGCCTCCATTGCAGCAGGAAACGGGGTAAAGCTCAGCACCGATCATCTTACACATGAAAGAGCCGGCTATGAGATAACTCTGAGTGAGCTGACAAAGCGCATGGAGCAGCAGAAATAATTTCAGTCCGGAGGTGAAGGCTATGATAAAGGAAATCTCCAGGAATGATATCCCCGAATGTGCCGCTGTTATCAGGGACAGCTTCAGAACGGTAGCGGACGAGCCTGGCTTTACGGAGGAAAATGCACCCCCGGTTCACTGCCTTTGCGATATCGGAGAACAGCTTATATCATCAGCCTGATAATGAACACAGAATAATGATCGCATATTATCTTGGAAGCGGAAAGATAATCGGATATTATTCTCTTGTATTACAGGAGGATAAGCAATGCGAGCTGAATAACCTGTGTGTTCTTCCCGGTTACAGACATAATAATATAGGCGCTGCCCTGCTGGAGGATGTTTTCAGAAGGTCGGAGGAGCTGGGCTGCGAAAAGATCAATATAGGGATTGCAGAGGAAAACAAGGTTTTGCGGAAATGGTATGAAAGCAGCGGCTTCATCCATACCGGCACAAGAAAAATTGATTTTTATGATCCAGAAAAAAGCCCCGGAGCGGTTCAGATTCGCTTCGGGGCTGAGCTTTTATTCTTTTTTTCGATAAGAAGCTTTGATCAGATCTGAGCGGAGCCAATGCAAAGCGGACATTAGTTTTATACAGGGCTTCTGAATAAAGGTGAATCGGGAGGAAAAAAGGTGAATCCGATGAACAAAGCGGTGATTCCGGCAATAAGGATAACAGCGGAAAGGCTTTTCATTATACCCCTGTCGATACCCCGGGCTGTTCTTTCGGAGCGCACCCTGAATGAAATAAGGACAGCCGCAAAAAATATAAGTATGTCGATAACAAAGCAGCTTTTGCCGGTAATGGAGGTGTACAGATAAAAAGCTGCCGGAATAAAAAGCATCCCGCATAAAACGCCGGTCACTCCGGAAAAAAGAAAGCCGTCAGTTTTTCTGCCGCAGAGAATAAACTCAGCTGTCAGAAAAAGGATATAGGGAAAAAACAGAAGCTTGAGATGCTCCCATGTGCTTTCGTTTACCGGAGCAAAAACTGCCGCCACAGGAGAACGCCCGGACAGCTCATAAACAAAATGATTCAGACATCCCAGAAGAGAAACACAAAAAAATCCGATCAGATCAGCAGAGCATTTTCTGCGGTCAGACTTTGACATACGATCCCACCTTGCCAATATCAGTAATATAATTCGACTCTTTTCCTTATAATACTTATGCAGCACATTATGAAAAAATTATACGGAAATTAAATAATTGTGAAATGACATTTCCTCTGCTGGCGGATAAAAAATTACTGTTCCGCTTTTATGCCCTGAGCTATGCTTCATTAGTATTTCTGCTCTGGTGGGTAAGAAGGT
>ONNU01000366.1 GCA_900319255.1 uncultured Eubacteriales bacterium | reverse complement strand
GCGGCGGCTCGCCGGCTTGACCAGCAATTTTTTGAAATTATTTTTTTTAGATTGCTTTAAACTGTCAAATGATAACTGAAAGCTGACAACTTCTGCACTCAGAATAACTGCGTGGGGCGGCATATAGGGGCTTAAAAAAATTAATACGAGAAAAAGGCTGCACAGTTGTTATGACTGTACAGCCTTTCTTGACTTCATATTATTCTTTTATTGCAAAATATCAGTTCTCTTTCTTTCTGTATGCTGCAAAAGCTGCTGCACATGAAAGAGCTGCAAGTACTGCAAACGCTGTTACAGCAAATTCAGATCCGCTGTCGCCTGTAGCAACAACCGGACTTGCTGTTGTGTTAGTCGTTGTAGTTGCGGTAGTAGTTGTTGTTGTCGTTGTATTAGCAGTTGAAGCCGTGGATGAAGTTGAACTTGTTGAAGGTGCAGTTGAAGCCGGTTTGGAAGATTCCTGTGATGACTGCTTGGATGACTCCTCGCTTGACTGCTTGCTTGACTCTTCGCTCGACTGTTTGCTTGATTCCTCTTCCTGCTTTGAAGACTCTTCCTTGCCGATAGTCTGAACTACCTTCAGCTTTGACTCTCCTGTATACAGACCTACCTCGTCATAACCGCAGAGGAAACCGTCCTTTGCCGGGAGCTGGTTGCCTGAACCGTTGTTGAAGATTATCATTATATTCTTGCAGTCAGCAAACTTATCCGGGAACTCATAAGTATAAAGACCATCGCCCGCATCTGTCATAGCAACACCGGGCCATTCGCCGTTTGTTACAGTTGTTCCGACAGTTGTACGCTCGTCATAAACATATACGTTTACCTTGCTCCAGTTTTCGATAGAATTATCAAAGATAACTCCGCCCTTTGTAAGCTTCGGAACATCCTTTATTTCTTTCTTTGTATAAACGTATTCAGCAGTTACTTCATCACCGGAAGCATTCTTACCCTTAAGTGTGAGAATTATGTCCTTGCCGCCTTCAGCTTTTTCGCCGACCTTGATTGTCTGACCGTCTGTAAAGCTGTGAACGCCGTCTTCATAGCTGAGCTGATATGAAGCATCTGTTACGCCTATGGCTCTGAGTGTTACATCAAGTGAACCCTCAAAGCTTGTGCCTGTCTCTACGGAAGCCTCGACTCTTTCAGCGAAATCTGAATTGTAAACAACAGCAATACCTGTGCTGCCTACCTTACCCTTGATCTCTGTATCTGTAACCGTAAACTCATTACCTGTTACCTCGTCCTTATATGTTCCGGCAGGTACATAGCTGTCAACATTCTTTACGGTGACATCCTTATTGCCGCCTTCGCCCAGTACGATAACAGCGCCTACACCGTCACGGGTAACAACAGAAACATTATCTGTAACTTCATAAGCATCAGCAGAATCACCAGCAGCATTATGGAAGTGGTTTACAGCAGCTACTTCCGCAGAAGTGAAGTGCATACTGCCCTTCTTTGCATACATCATCTGATCCGGAACAGAATTGAGCGGACGTGAAAGATACAGTGAAACTGAATTTCTTGCAGCACCTACAGCATAAGCTCTGTCAACATAATTCTGATCAACGCCGTTTGATCCGGAATTAATCTTGTTTGCATAGGTGTCATGGCTTTCACCCCAGTATACGAGGTTCTTTCCCGTTATGCCGTCCTTCTTGGCCCAGTTGCCGTCATTTGCCGGCGCTTTGCCGTTCTTGAAGGAAGAAAGCATATTGTCGCCGTAACTGCTGTCTGTTACGTTCATATAATCAATATACTCTTTCATAAGAGCTTCTCTTTCTTCACTTGCTCCGCCCGGTGAGCCAAGTATCTCGCCGTAATGGAAAAGAGAATTGTTTGTTACAGTATTCCAGAAATCGCAGCCCTCACTCGGAAGTGCGATATGCTTTGCAGCATCCCAGCGGATACCGTCAACACCGTCAGCCTGAAGAGTTTCAACATATGTCTTAGCAGCGTTGATAACAGTGCTGTCCTCTGATTTGAGGTCGCCGTATTTTCCAAGATCATATGTAGTAACAGCAATTCTGCTTGAATCACTTACGTCTTTTCCTGTCATATGCCAGTAAGCGTTATCATCAAAAGGCTTCTGAAGCTGATCTCTGTTATTGCCTGCCAAGTGGTTTGCAACAACGTCAACAATAACCTTTATGCCATACTTATCTGCTTCCTGACAAAGCTCCTTAAGCTCCTGCTCACCGCCGAGACCGGTATCCTTAATCTCAAATCCGAGCGGCTGATAGAGCCAGTACCACACACCCTGATTCGGGCTGCCCTGGAGAGGTGAGGTCTGAACGCTTGTAAAGCCTGCCTTAGCGATATTAGGCAGTTCAGCCTTGATATCGCTGAGTTTCCAATCGAAACAATGAAGGATCGTACCGTCCTCTATATTTTCTGCAAGACCATAATCAGCCGGTGATACACCATTTGCAGAAACAGCTCCCACAGCGGCGAAAGCAGAAGCAGTCATTGCAGCACAGAGCGCAAGACTTGCTATTTTCTTTGCGGAGAAGGAACGTCCTCTATGTGTCACATTATTCATAATGATCACACTCCAAATCCTAAAAAATTATTATATAAAGTATGGCACAGCCACACTTTTACTCATTC
>ONNU01000373.1 GCA_900319255.1 uncultured Eubacteriales bacterium | reverse complement strand
CCTCGCCTATGCCGTCCTTCATCAGACGTGACAGGGACGGGAGAACCGATACAGGCGGGTAGAAGCCCTGACCCTCAAGCTGACGGTCAAGAACTATCTGTCCCTCTGTGATATAACCGGTAAGGTCAGGCACAGGGTGGGTGATATCATCGTTAGGCATGGTCAGTATCGGGATCTGGGTAACAGAGCCCTTACTGCCCTTTATCATGCCCGCTCTTTCATAAAGTGACGCAAGGTCTGAATACAGATATCCCGGGAAGCCCTTTCTGCCGGGGATCTCGCCCTTTGAGGATGAGAACTCACGAAGAGCCTCCGCATATGAGGTCATATCCGTCATAATGACCAGAACGTGCATTCCAAGCTCAAAGGCAAGGTATTCAGCCGCTGTCAGCGCGCATCTCGGTGTAAGTGTACGCTCGATGATAGGATCGTTGGCAAGGTTCAGGAACATTACAACTCTTGAAAGAACGCCGCTTTCATCGAAGCTTCTGCGGAAGTAATCGGCTACATCATTCTTTACGCCCATTGCTGCGAAAACCACGCAGAAATTATTATCCTCTGTATCGGAGATCTTTGCCTGTCTTACGATCTGTACGGCAAGCTCATTATGCTTCATACCTGAGCCTGAGAAGATCGGCAGCTTCTGACCTCTGATAAGCGTCATAAGGGTATCAATTGTTGAGATACCGGTATTGATATAGTTCCTCGGGTAAACTCTCGAAACGGGATTCATAGGAGTTCCGTTGATATTTGCCCTTTTCTGGGGATAAACTGCGCCGTAGCCGTCTATGGGATCGCCTGCGCCGCTGAATACTCTTCCCAGTATTTCCGGAGAAAGAGCCAGCTCCATGGGACGACCCTTCAGTCTTGTTCTTGTATTATCAAGCGAAACGGATTTTGTTCCCTCGAATACCTGAACAACAACACGCTTTCCTTCTATCTGAACTATTCTACCGTGGCGGATGGTACCGTTGTCAAGGCGGATATCAACCATTTCCTCAAAGGAGGCTCCCTCCACATCATCAAGGACGATAAGAGAACCATTGATCTCCTTTACGCCGACATAATCGAGAATCATTCATTTCACTTCTTTCTTATCCATAGTATTACGGGCAGTATGAAGGCACTGCTTTTTGCAAAAGCCATGCCAGAAGCCCTATGGTCATTACTCTTCCCCGATGGTGGCAAGAGCGCTGTCTATATCTGCAATAAGCTGATCGAACAGCTCCGGCTTGCTGTTGGGGATATCATATTTCATCTTTGCAAGTCTTTCAAACAGACCAAGCTCTGTGATCCTTGAGATCGGGATAGCTGCTGCTATGATATGCTTTGACTTATTGTAAAGATGAAGGATACATTTCATCATTAGCTTCTGCTTTTCAAGCGGTACGAAGGTATCGTCAGCATGGAAAGCGTTCTGCTGCAGGAAGCCTACGCGGATAGCCTTTGCTGTTTCAATGACCAGCTTCTGCTCATCCGGAAGTACATCCGAACCGATAAGCTTTACGATCTCCATAAGAGCGCTTTCCTCGTGAAGGAGAGCTGTGATCTTATTTCTGTATCTGATAAAGTCCTCGCCCAGGTTATTTCTGAACCAGGGGTCAAGGTCTGTGAAATACTCGCTGTAGCTGTCCATCCAGTTGATCGCAGGATAATGTCTTGCATATGCAAGGGATTTATCCAGTGCCCAGAAGCAGCGGGTAAAACGCTTTGTATTCTGGGTTACAGGCTCTGAGAAGTCGCTGCCCTGAGGGGAAACGGCTCCGATGATAGTAACCGAGCCTTCGCTGCCGCTGAGGGTCTTTATTCTTCCGGCTCTCTCATAGAACTCTGAAAGTCTTGAGGGAAGATATGCCGGGAAGCCTTCCTCTGCGGGCATTTCCTCCAGTCGTCCGGAGATCTCACGCAGAGCCTCCGCCCAACGGGATGTGGAATCCGCCATGATCGCAACATGATAGCCCATATCACGGTAATACTCAGCAAGTGTAAGTCCCGTATAGATAGACGCCTCACGGGCTGCAACAGGCATATTTGATGTATTTGCGATAAGCACTGTTCTGTCGGTCATGGGTCTGCCGGATTTCGGGTCGATAAGCTCTGAGAACTCGTCAAGTACCTGGCTCATCTCATTTCCGCGCTCACCGCAGCCTACATATACGATTATATCTGCATCGCACCATTTTGCAAGCTGGTGCTGGTTCATGGTCTTACCTGTGCCGAAGCCGCCGGGGATAGCCGCTGTGCCGCCCTTTGCAATGGGGAACATGGTATCCATGACTCTCTGTCCGGTGATAAGCGGGATATCTGCCGGAAGTCTTTCTGCGTTCGGTCTTGCCTCTCTGATAGGCCATTTCTGACAAAGGGTAAGCTCATGCTCCTGTCCCTTGTCATCCTTTATTGTAACGATACAGTCCTCAAGACGGTATTTGCCGTCGGGCTGTACCTTTGTGACAGTACCGCTCATTTTCGGCGGTACCATAAAGCGGTGTTCGATTATCTGGGTCTCGGGACAGGTCGCATATATCTGACCTTCCTCAAGCTTATCCCCCACCTTGACCTTTATGCTCACATCCCACTGCTTTTCAAGGTCAAGTGAAGAAACGGATGCGCCTCTTGAAATAAAGGAACCGCTCATTTCCTCGATGGATTTCAGCGGACGCTCGATTCCATCAAAGATATTGTCGATTATACCCGGTCCTAAAAGAACATTCATTGGTGAGCCTGTTCCGTAGATCGGGTCGCCGGGCTTCAGTCCGGTGGTTTCCTCATAGACCTGGACCGTGGTGAACTGGTCGTTTATACCGATGATCTCACCTACAAGACGGGCTTCACCGACATAAACCATTTCCATCATGGAAAAGGTCCTGGTATTTTTTACGGTAACGACTGGGCCGTTGATACCGTATATAACATCCTTATTAGCCATTGAATTCATCCCATCCTTCTTATTCGGTCACTTTCAGTCCTGAATTCTCAAAGAACCATTCTCTCTGCTGCTCAAGCTTGCTGTCAAGTGTCTCATCCGCAAGCATTCCAAGCTTTTTGCTCAGTCCTGTCATTCCGCCGATGGTGATCTCATCAGTCGATTCAATATCACACTTTCTTCCGAATGCAAGGAAGATCTTGTTCTTATGCTTCATATCTTCCTCTCTCACCCTCAGCACTACATCATCTGCGGAAAGCTCCTTTGAGATCTGCTTTGCGCTGTTTTCAAGACGCTTTTCATATTCCGGCGTACCGGTATATTCTCTGAGCTTTTCAGCTGCCTTTGCGAAAACCTCTTCCTCGATCTCCTGTCTGCGGGCAAAGGTCTTTCTGCGGCTTGCTGTTTCGGCTCTGGAAAGCTCTGAGGCTATCTCTGTCCTGACGTCGGTCATTTTCTTCTGGATCAGGACATATGCCTCTCTCAGACCCTCTTCCTCAGCCTTATTGAGTTCTCTTTCCTTGAAATCCTCTGCCTCGGACTGTATTTTGCTTCTTTGCTCCTGAGCGTATTTTTCTATCGCTTTAAGAAAATTATCTGTTTTGCTAACAGTATCAGGCATATTTACACCTCCGAAGACGCTGCCTTAAATTTTTACTCCTATTGCCTCCCTGACATAACGGGTGATGCTGTCCTTTGCTCTGCCGCTGCCGTGTCTGTCGGGGATCTCAACTATCAGAGGCTGCCTGCGGTTGAGCTTCAGCTCATATACAAGCTCCGGACAAAGCTGCACCAGCTTTTCCGTCATCAGTATTACCGCAACATCCTCCATATCCATAGCCTTTGTCAGTGCCTGCTTTACTTCATCCTCTTCGTGGACCACCACGCCGTTTATCCCGGCAAGGTGCATTCCCATCAGGGTGTCCACATTATCGCTTATTAAATAGAATTTCATAAGCTCCTCCTTCCCTGCAAAGCCCTCCGGGGACTTTTATCAGCCGATCTTGGAGATAATAAGGATCGAAACAAGAAGACCGTAGAGTGCAACACCTTCGCCGAGTGCAACGAAGATAAGTGCCTTACCGAATGCCTTCGGATCCTCGCTTGTTGCGCCGATAGCCGCAGGAGCTGCGCCGCCGACTGCGATACCGCCGCCGATACCTGAAATACCTGTTGCAAGAGCTGCGCCGATCATTGAAAGACCCATATTGATATCGCCTGAGGAAGCTGCTGTCTTAGCTGCCTCTGCTGCTGCATCGCCTTCGCCTGCTGCCATAGCTACCATTGATGTGATAAGACAAACAGAGCCTACGATAGCAAAGGAAGCAATCTGTCTTAAAACTGCGCTTTTGCGTGATCTTCTGCCCATTACAACATTCTTATATGCAAAATAAACTGATGCTACCAGAAAAACTACGGGTACTGCAAGTAATACATATTCTAACATAATAAACTCCTCATTTCTTTTTTATTTCGGCTCACAAAAAGCCGTACAGCATTTCCTTAAATATTATCCTTTTCACCTGCAACAACGGGATTGAACACACGACCCTCGCCGATGTAGAAGCGGCTGAATACCTCATAATAGTCAAGCCTGAGCACCTGTATCGCAACCAGCAGCGCTTCAAGCGCCATTACGATACCGTTTCCGGCTACTATCATTATATAATAGCCCACGCCGCCGATCATATCAGCCAGTGTGAATACAACCAGCATCATACCTGCATGAACCAGGATATATGCGCCGATTCTCAGGAACGACATGGTATTCGTGACATAGCTCAGGCACATTTCAAACAGCTCGAAAAAGCTCTGGGTGCAGTAATCGCCCCATTTTTCAGGCTGCCATTTCTTTTTGCCCTCTGCCAGTCTGCCGAAGGGTTCTCTCATGAACATTACTATCAGCGGGAGAACTATCAGACCGAGAATATAGAATATATTCATGATCTCGATGCCTAAAAGCATCTGGCAAACAAGTCCGGCTACCAGCGATACATAGAATACAAAGCCTGCTAAACCGTTGGGACCGAAGAATGCGCTTTCCGGATCCCTCCGCTTGATGGACGATACAATATTCATCAGCATGGATATCACGATGGTAACAATACCTATTGCCACCGAGCCATAGATGATTATATTGATCGTTTCTGCATTCATTACCTCGACGGGCTTTTCGTCAAGTCCGAATACCGCCTTATACAGCGGATCCAGCGCGTGCTCAAAGCCGAATACCGAGCCGTAGATCGTACCGAATACCATACCTGATATTCCGCAGGGGATAAGTATGCGTCCGATCTCCATTTTCTTGAGCTTCCACATCAGGAAGCCTATGAGCGCTACAACAAAGCCCTGTCCCACATCGCCGAACATTATTCCGAAGAATAATGTATAGGTCAGCGCTACTATCGGGGTCGGGTCAAGCTCATTATAGCTGGGCAGACCGTACATCTTTACATAGAATTCATACAGCCTGATAAACGGCGGGTTCTTCAGGATAACAGGGGGAGAATGCTTAAGCTCCTCCTTGCCGTCGCTGAGGGAATATTCGATGCTGTCGATCTCATCCAGGCTCTGGGTGAAATACTCTTCCTTATCCGCCGGGATCCAGCCCACGAGAATAAAGCTTCCGTGGTATTTATATACATATCTTTTTATCGCATGGAAGCTGTCCAGCTCCTGCAGGCGGCTGTAATAGAGCATACATTTCTTGCCCTCCGCCTTTATGAAATCGTCAAGCTCCTTCTGGTTTTCCTTTTTCTTCTCCTCAAGCGCTGAAAGCTCCTTTTCAAGAGAAGCTATAAATTCCTCCGGTGTGCCTGCGATATCCGGTACATCCAGCTTTTCAAAATACAGTGACGAGAATATCCTGTCAACCGTCTGTTTTTCCTCCGGCTCATTCGGGGAGAAATAAACGCCCCAGTAATGAGTATCATCCTGTGTGCATTTGAAGAAAATAACAAAGGGGTTCTCTGCGAATTTTTCTATCTTTTCGTAGCTTTCAACAGGTATTCGTCCGAAGCAGGGAGTAATGTATTTACATTTCATTATCTCCGTGAAATCAAGGTTTCCGCCCTGGAAATGCCCCACCTGCTCTATCTTTCTCCTGCAGGAATCAAGCTCCTGTCGGATCATCAGACGGCGGTTGACGATATCCTCGAGCCTTTCCGTTACCGATGCAACGTATTTCAGCACACCCTTGTCGCTTACGCTGAAATTCTTCGGCTGGCTGAATTCAAGCTTCCACTCCGCCATATCAGCGGCGCTTCTCAGGCTCTGCAGCGGCGCAGAAAAGGGATTCTTATCGCTCAGCGGTACAAAATCCTGGGTGTTTGAATAAAAGGACATAGCGTCATCCGGATGGAAGCACTGGGAATCACCGCAGAATTTCACTACCTTATCAAGCTCTGAAAGCATTCCGATTATGTTTATTGCCTTTACTTTTCTTACAGACACACAATCACCTCCTTATCATCTTACCAACAGCAACGACTTTTCCTCGGGAGAAAGTCCGTAGCGTGTTGCTTCTATAATATTGACGACATTATTCAGCTCTATCTCCTTCAGATATACATAGGAGATCATAACTATCGTCGGATTCGGCGACAGTCTGAGATGGTGCTTGCAGTACATACTCAGCATCGCTGACGCCATCTGGGACTGATCGTTATATTTCAGCTTTGACATCAGCCTTCCCAGATATGTGGAGCGCGAAAGCTCAAACACCTCTCTGGAATTGGACGCTGCGCAAAGCTCGTCAATATTCTTTTGTGATAGCCTGCCGTATGGTATAAGCAGGGGTTTTATACGTTCTGCGCTGTAATTATAGTATTTTTTCAGTCTTATTATTCTTGAGATATTTCTGAAATCAAGCATCGCTGAAAATGTGTTTTTCAGCTCCTCGCCGTCGCTGACGTTTTTTGCCTTTGCTATCGTTTCCATGACCACGCTGTAGTTCATATTATTAAGCTCAGCCTCAATGGTAGCGATATCCGCTCTTCCGTTTTCCGGCGGGCGGTGCTTTGACAGCACCTGCGCATATTTTGTGCCCGCAAGGACACTGAGCATATCGTCATAGCTTCTGACGGTACTGAAGCTTTTCAGGTCGATCTTTGCAAATTTGACCATTGTCATCGGCAGCGAAAATACATATTCATCCGCCCTGCCGATATTAACAAGCGTCAGACAGCGGACGATCTGTTTTATTTCCATCTCCGATGTTATGAAATCGGAAAACACCAGGGTCTTATCCCTTGCGTATCTTGAAAGCGCAGAAATATCGTAATACATTTCCTGTCTGAGCAAAGGTTCAAGCTGACCTCTGTGGACTTCATTTTCATTAAGTCCTGCCAGTACAGTTCTGTAATTAGTTCGTGTTTTCAGGTAGGAGGCAACCTCCGACACATTGCGGCAGTCCATCAGCTGCTTATAATCATGTTCGGTAAGGCACTTTCCGTACATAGCACGAGCTTTTGCCAAAATGGCGTTTGATGCCATATCAGTCATATACGTTACTTCCTTTCCGAAGAGTCCTCTGGCTCTGGAAGCGTTCCTTCATGCACTTCCTCACTGCCCGACAACACGAGCGACTATTTCGTCCACCCATTTGCTGCCGTTTTTCTCATAATCGCTGTTCAGATTTTCGATAACGGCATTATTCTTTTTTTCGATGACCTCAAGCTGCTGGTCAGCCTTTTTCTGAGCAGTATGCTTATTGATCTCGATCCTCTCCTTGGCTCTTGCAAGGTAATCATTCTTGATTTGTTCCTTTTTCTGAAGAATATCTTTTTCAAAGTCAAGCTTGCTTTTCTGAGCTTCATCAGTAAGGCTCCTTGCTTTTTTATCCATATCAATGATCTTGGATATCATATCCTCCATATACATACCTCCTTTTTTCTCCGGATATCCGGAAACAGTCCCGTTCCCATCATCCGTGGAATGTACAGCATTTGCAGCAGACCCGCTTGTCAGCTGCTCCGCCGCACAGCGTGAACCTCAGTTCAGGATACATCCGCATCCCTTCGCCATTATGACGTCTGTCCCGGCAGTTCTGCCTTTCCCGACATCACATTGTTATTATACTCCTATAGTATGACGTTTTCAAGTGACAAAAAGGCTTTTTTGTTCATTCAGGGAAACCGCCGCCGGCGGCTCAGTTAATAGTTGATAGTGAATAGTGAATAGTGGTTAGTTAGCGGTAAGTGGTAATGAAGCCGGTCACAGCGCACCGCCGTGATACCTCCCTCGAGATGTCAGCGTAGCTGAAAGGGGGAGAAAAAGGAAGTCTGCTAAGTTAATGACATTCCCCTTTCAGGTAGACTTTTGGAAAAAATCAGGAAGTCATGCTTCTGTTCAATTCAAACCAATTCCTAACTCCTAATTCCTAATTCTTCAGGCTCTGCATGGGCGCGGGGATTCTGCCGCCGCGGTTTACGAATACAGAGGGGGATTTCATGTTTACATCCATGATGGGTCCCTGTCCCAGAAGTCCGCCGAAGTTAAGCTCCTCGCCTGCGGCTCTGCCTATTGCGGGGATAAGACGAACTGCGGTGGTCTTTGAATTGACCATACCGATAGCAGCTTCGTCTGCGATAATGCCTGAAATGACATCTGCCGGCGTATCTCCGGGTATAGCTATCATATCAAGTCCTACTGAGCATACTGCTGTCATTGCTTCAAGCTTTACTATGGAAAGCGCCTTGCTTCTTGCGGCTTCGATCATTCCGGCATCCTCTGTTACGGGGATGAATGCGCCGGAAAGTCCGCCTACATGGGATGAAGCCATTACGCCGCCCTTTTTCACTGCATCATTGAGAAGCGCAAGGCAGGCTGTTGTGCCGTGAGCGCCGCACTGCTCAAGTCCCATTTCCTCAAGTATGTATGCAACACTGTCGCCGATCGCTGGTGTGGGAGCAAGGGAAAGATCCACTATTCCGAAGGGTACGCTCAGACGCTTTGAAGCTTCTCTTGCAACAAGCATACCTGCTCTTGTGATCTTGAAGGCTGTTTTCTTTACGATATCTGCGACCTCGGTGATATTGCAGTCCTTACCGGCTTTTGCAAGGGCTGCTCTGACAACGCCGGGTCCTGATACGCCGACATTGATAACACAGTCAGCTTCCCCCGGACCATGGAAAGCACCTGCCATAAAGGGGTTATCCTCCGGAGCATTGCAGAATACAACGAGCTTTGCTGCGCCGATACAGTCACGGTCAGCAGTCAGCTCGGCAGTCCTGCGGATAACATGTCCCATTTTTGCAACAGCATCCATATTGATACCGGCTTTTGTGCTGCCGATATTGACAGAGGAGCAGACTCTCTCCGTTACGCTCAGCGCTTCGGGAATGCTTTCAATAAGTGCGTAGTCGCCCTTTGAAAAGCCCTTATGCACAAGAGCGCTGTAGCCGCCGACAAAATTCACGCCGATGGTATCGGCTGCCCTGTCAAGAGTCTGGGCAAATTTCACCGGGTTCTTTGTGGGGCAGGCTGCCGCAAGCATAGCTATGGGAGTTACCGATATTCTTTTATTGATGATCGGTATGCCCAGATCCTTGCTGATATTTTCGCCTGTTTTTACAAGGTCGGCAGCATAGCGGCAGATCTTGTCATAGACCTTTGTGCAGGATCTGTCTATATCCTCATCAATACAGTCAAGCAGTGAAATACCCATTGTAATTGTCCTTACATCAAGGTTTTCATTTTCGATCATATTGATGGTTTCAAGTATATCATGAGAATTTATCATATTGCTACATTCCTTTCTGCGCTCAGATCGTATGCATAGCGTTAAAAAGATCCTCATGCATGACAATGACCTTTACGCCCATTTCCTCACCCTTTGCGGAGAGAGAATCAGCAAGCTCCGAAAACGGCACCTTGATATTTGTGATATCAGCGAACATTATCATAGCGAACATTCCCTGCATAACAGACTGGGTGACCTCAACAATATTAGCTCCGACCTTAGCGCACTCTGTGGATACGCTTGCCAGAATACCTACATTATCCTTACCCAGAACGGTAATAACTGCATTCATAAAATAACCTCCTGTATCTGTCCGGTTAGATTCAGAAACCGCAGGATATGCCGCCATGTGATCCACAGCCCCTCCCCGATCTCCCGATGGACATATATAGCTATTATCCTATTTTTTTCGCCCATTGTCAAGATCGCGGGAGCAGATTTATCAATGCGTTACTTTTGTTCCCGCGTGTTATAGTTGGGTGGTAGTGGGGAAATTATTTTTGTCAAGCCGGCTCCTGCGAAAACTCCCAGAATAATTTTACACCACCGGCGCCGGCGTGCCGCTGACAGTTGTGAGTTCGTGTAAAATATTTCCGGGACTTTTCATAGAAGTTGGCTGAGAATAATTTCATTCTCCCCTTACTACCTAAGTATAACACGCGAGAGCGAAAGCAACGCTTTG
>ONNU01000375.1 GCA_900319255.1 uncultured Eubacteriales bacterium | reverse complement strand
CATGCTTCATCAGTATTTCTACTTTGGTCAGTCAAAAGGTGGAAACCACAAGGGGTGTCCCCCCCGTTTTCCCCCTTTTGCAATCCCCTTTCCTTAACCCCCGTGGCAAGCCGGACTTTTTTGACTAAGAGTTGGTATTGTCAGGGTTGAAAGCTCATCTGAAACTGCACCTTTTTGTGAATAAAAAATTCCGATTATTATAGTTTCGCCGTTGAGTTTCACGGATTCAGGTATTCAAAAAACGTATAGCAACGGAGCTGCCGGACGATGCGGCAGCTCCGTTTTCATATCACATATGCCATGCACTGATACCCTTTTCGATGGTATCCTCTTTAAGCGCGAATTTTCTTCCGACATCGGTCCATTTGTAGGAATTGTATTTCCTCAGCTCGATATTATAAACGCCCTCTTCGGTCTTTTCGTCATTGATGCTTGCAGCCTTCGGATTTTCCTCGGAATGGTCTGCGGTGAAATTATCGAAGAATTTTATATAGGTGTCAAGGTTAATGCCATGCTTTTTGTAAATGTCAATATGCCTTACGCCATTATCAATTGCGGCAAAACGAACCAGCTTGTCGCTTTGTGATACGCTGATCTTGCCCCTGTAGCCGTGATTATCCAGCGGGATAGCCGTGTCATTTGCATAGGTATAGCATTCATCCACCGCATTATCTGTATCGTCCGAAGAAATGAACAGCTCGGGTATGCCGTCCCCGTCTATATCATAAAGCTCGAATCTGTAATCATCTATCTTGTTCTTCTTTTTCTTTCCGCTGCTTTCGGAGGAGCTTCCGGATGAAGATGAGCTGTCGTCGTCATCGTCCTCATCATCGTCTGCGCTGCTTTCATCCGATTCTTCCTCGTCCTCATCAGATGCGGTCTCCTCGTCAGCGCTTTCCTCATCTGCGGAGGTATCCTCATTTTCATCCTCATCCTCATCCTCAGACTTGCTCAGCTCGTCATCTATCTCACGGATGTAGGGATCCTCATAATGGGGGTCTGTTACCTTCTTTATCGTCAGGCGGAGGACTTCTGCATATGCATCCTTCCATTCAGCCTTCTTTGCATTTTTCTGCGCTTTTTTCTTAGCCTCGGCTTCAGCCTTCTTTCTTGCTTCCTCCTCAGCTTTAAGACGCTTTTCCTCTTCGAGCTTGCGCTTTGCATCCTGAGCTTCCTTTTCAGCCTTGTACTGTGAAGTCTGCTGATGCTCGACATTCTGCAGCTCGTTTTCTACAAGGATAAGCTTGCCCCTGATCCTGTCGGAGCCGGTTTTTGCATAGCCGTCATTGAGAACATCCCTTGCCCGGGATTTTTCTCCGTTGGCGATATAGCTTTCCGCGCAGAGCAGATAGGGATCGTCATTATCCGGCTTGATATCAATTGCTGCTTTGAAATATCTCACAGCGTCTTCATAATTGTTTTTCTGATGGCATTTTTTCCCGGCTTCGACATATTCATCATATTGAATATCGTTATTCACTTCATTGAGCTTAACGGTCAGTTCCTTTGGCGAACCGCATTTTTCACAGCCGTCCTCAAGGATATTCTTAGCGCCCTGCTTATCTCCCTGTGAAATATAGATATCCGAGCAGACAAGATAAGCGTCATACTGATCCGCAAAGATATCAATAGCATCCCTGCAGTATTTTTCAGCGTTGTCATAATCCTTTTCGATAAGACTGCTGCGCGCATTATCAACAAGCTCGTTGTATTTTTCGTGACGATTGTGATCAACAATAAGAACAGCGGCGACACTGCCGGCGGCAAGAGCAAGCATTATCAGGATAATGATAATGACGATACGGACATTTCTTCGTGAACTGTCCGATCTCCGCGGCTTCAGTTTAACCATCGTTGTATCCATTTTGCATCTCCTTTTTTCATTCCTATCCCTTTCGTCCAGCGAAATTCGCAGGGATAATACAATTCCACACAATACACATCATACATTATATCAGAAATACTCAGCAAAGTAAATATCATTTCTCATGTTTTTTCCCTCCGCCGCCGGCGTGCCGCCGGTGTCAAAATCGCAGGGGCAGGTCTGACAAGGCTTTACTTTCGTTCTCGCGTGTTATACTTGGATGGTAGAGGGAAACAAATATTTTCTGAGCCGGCTCATTATCAAACTCCCAGAAATATTTTACACAAACCCGGCACCGGCGGCTCTTCTGTCTAACTGAATACTGAAAAATGAATAATATATTTTCAGCCCTGCCTTTAACACAATTCCGGATTCGATCAGGTTCCAAATGCTGACGAACAATAAATAAATGCTGATAGCAGCAGGCTCTTTCATGGGAGGCTTTGGAAAAATTACGAGGATTACGAGTGTTTTCTATATCTTTCCTTTTCTATT
>ONNU01000379.1 GCA_900319255.1 uncultured Eubacteriales bacterium | reverse complement strand
CGCAGCGGCTTTGCCGCTGCCCTTTGAAGAAGTCAGCAATCAATAGAAGCCAGGGTATAAAGAATAAATCCCGAATCTGTTTTTCCACTTTAATTTCCTAAGATATAATCTGCTTTATCACCGCCAAAGAAAAACCAGAATTTTCCATTTGATCAGACAATTCCTGACTAATCACTAACCACTTCTCGCTAAATCTGAAAACGGCAGCCGCACCGAAGCACGACTGCCGTGAAAGCAATTCCGAATGATAAAATTTTATTTTCCGAACTCAGGATATTTATTGAGAGTTTCCTCCATGCCGCCGTCAAAGATGACCTTGCCCTTCTGGAGGAAGATACAGCGTTTGCACACCTCGCGGATATCTCTGCCGTGACTTACATACAGAACGGTGATATCACGGTCGATAAGCTCTCTTATTTTTGCCTTGCATTTCTTTTTGAATGCTGCGTCGCCTACGCTCAGCGCTTCATCTATTACGAGAATGTCGGGGTTCATATTGATATTGATCGCAAAGCCGAGACGCATTTTCATACCTGATGAATATGTACGCACCGGCTGATCCATATAATCGCCGAGATCCGCAAAATCTATTACCTTCTGCTCGATATCCTTGATCTCAGCCTCGCTCAGACCCAGAACATAGCATTTGAAGCTGATATTCTCTCTTCCTGTCATATCCGGCACAAAGCCCGCTGTCAGCTCAAGCAATGCTGCGACACGTCCCTTCACCTTGACCTCGCCGGTGGTGGGGAATGCAACTCCTGTTATCATTTTAAGCACAGTGGATTTTCCTGCGCCGTTTTTTCCGATTATTGCGACGGATTCGCCTCTGTATATTTTGAAATCTACCCCGTCAAGAGCCTTTGAGCGCTTATATTTTCTTGATTTGATAAACAAAGCCTTGAACTGCTCGCGGCTGTTTTTATAAAGGGTATATACTTTGGTAACATTATTGAACTCAATGATCGGCTCACCCTTGCCGGAGACATCGGGTCTGCCTTCACTTATTTCAAACATTTCCTTCATTTCCGGGATTCCATCCTTTCAGATACTGTCACAGGCTTTTATCCTCTTCAACATCACATATAATTGTACACTATGGTATTACCGTTGTCAAGCTTGCCGATGCGTCATAAGTTTAGAGAAACATAGAACAAAAGCCAATTTTTTGTTGATTTTTCAGAATGGGCTTACCCCGGACACCAGCAATGCCGCATTTGCCGCAAGAACCGGATAGATATTATCATCCGGCGATGCATAGATGCTGAACTCCCCCGGGCTGATGGTTCCGCTGTCTGTTCTGACGCTTCTGCGCAGCGCAATGACGATCTGACCGTCCTCCCCGAAGGATGAAACGGTCATGCTGTCATGCCCCGACATAGAACATCCCAGCGCCTGCGCCCCGCACCCCGATGCAAAAAGCAGGCTGTCCTTATTCTCCGCGTCAAGCACACAGATATACGCCGACAGATCGATATCCCTGCTGATGCCGCCGAGCTTTTTTCCCAGAACGATAATGCTCCCGGGCAGCTCAAGCTGTGAAAGCTCCGATGCCCCCACAACAAGATAAGAGGGATTTTCCGATGTCCTGAATATTTTACCCCCGCCGATGAAAAGCACACCGCCGTTTTTACTGCACAGTCCGGTAACTTCTCTTGTAAGCCTACAGCTTCCGCAGTCACCGAGTATCACTATTTTTTTCATGCTTTACTCCTTTGAAAGTATTATTCCGCAGATCATCCGTTAACAAATGCGGGGCTGAATTATGTCTTTATCTGATATTATTATATCGCGTATCGTGGGAAATAATTCTTTTGGGAGTAAAAAAGATAATGCGCAGAAATGGCAAAACCTCTCCGTCACAACGATAATGCTGCGCAGAGAGGTTCATTTTATTATTTATTCATTATTCTTTTTTTCTGCCTCCCTGAAAGGCAATGTCATCAGCTTCAGTTTTTCAATCACTGCCTTGCGGCAGTGAGGTTAGTTTACTGATAAGCACAACAAGGGGACGCCCTCAGCTCTGCATAAGTTCCGCCAACCAATCGCCTGCGGCTCTTGGGGCGTCACTTATTTCCCAGGGCGTCCCCT
>ONNU01000382.1 GCA_900319255.1 uncultured Eubacteriales bacterium | reverse complement strand
TACCTCCAGCGAGGAAAAGCTTGTGTGACGTCTGCCCTGTGAATCGAACGGCGACACGCGCACCAAACGGTGAACGCCCGCCTCGCTTTTGAGGTAGCCGTAAGCGTTTTCGCCCTCGATAAGCAGCACGGCGCTCTTTAAGCCGGCTTCGTCGCCGTCAAGATAGTCGACCTCTTTGACCTTAAAGCCGTGAGCCTCAGCCCAGCGGGTATACATTCTGTAAAGCATTTCAGCCCAATCCTGCGCCTCGGTGCCGCCCGAGCCCGCGTGGAAGGTAAGGATAGCGTTGTTCTTGTCGTACTCGCCGGTGAGCAGAGTTTGCAGGCGCTGCTTTTCAAGCGTCTCGCGCACGCCGTCTACCTCGCTTTGAGCTTCCTCGAGCAGCGAAAGATCCTCTTCCTCATTTGCAAGCTCGATAAGCGCCAGCGTATCACCGTATGCTTCTGTCAGCGCATCATACTGCGCTACCTTATTTTTCAGCGAACCGGTCTTTTGCAGTATCTTCTGGGAGTTTTCAACATCATCCCAGAAGCCCGGCTGTGAAGCCCTCTGCTCAAGCTGTTCGATCTCCATTTTAAGCTTATCAAGACCAAGCGCGTTTGCAAGATCAAGAATATCGGAATGAAGTCCCTCAAGTTCAAGTCTTAATTCTTCAAACTGTACCATCTTTTCTCTCCGTTTCCAGCAGCCCTACGCTGCAAAATCATTTTGACTCAAAAATGCCTTTGTCCAAATGTCAAAAGCCTTCTTTCCTATACTATTATAAAATACTTTTCCCCCATTGTAAAGCACTTTTTCTGTCCGTACATTTCAATCATTGAAAAAGTATAGAATATATGTTATATTAATACTGTAAAGCATATTCAAAAAATCAATTCTTCATTGGCTCATTTTCAATTTATTAATCATTACAATTATTTCTAAAATATTTTGTAGAATACCTTAATTTGAATACAACATATTGATTTTTTCTTTCAGATTTTTAAGGAGTTAAATCTATGAAGCGCAGAATTATCACTCTGTTTTGTTTGAACAATACCGATAAAACCGAACTTTTGAAAAAGTATTCTATCGATCAGACAAATTCAACATATGAGAAACCATATGTTTCAGAAACTGACCATATACATGATACCATAGATAATACATTTACAGAAGAAAGTATTGTTAACGAAAAACCAAGTAACAAGAAATATGTTCTTATTATCTCATTTTTGATAGCTATAATTATTCTTTGTGTTATCTTATTGATCATCACAAGTATGAATAATCAAAAAAACGATTCGTTTGTTTATGAATCTCAAGTATCTACCTTTGATTCACAAGTATCTACTTCTGATTTTCAATCTTCTGACACTAATAACGAAAGCAGCGAAAACTGTCTTATTGCAAGCTATAAAAATAAAGAAATAACTGAAAAAGAATTGCTAGATAAGCTTTATATGATGGATGAATATAAAGCAGGAGGTCACGTTATTACAAATGTAGATGTTACATTAGGATATGAATTAGTTACAAGAAGCGATGATCGAAAAACAATAAAATTATACAAGCTAATTAATAACATTTTTACTAAAGTAGCAGAAATTTCAGCTGATATTCAAACAAATCTTATATATGTTGATCATGATATGACTGATGATAATTTTGAACACAAATGCTACTTTGAAACAATAAACAGTGCAGAAAATAACCAAATGATGGTAAGGATTTATTATTACGATTCTCTTGTAAATACATTAGTAACTGAAAAAGAATTTCTGACAGAGATATATTCCGATGGAAAAATGGAGCAGACAAAATATATGACTAAAGATGGAAATGAGCTTGATGAAAATGAAGCTGCTATCGCATACAAATATATTTGTGGCTGGCAGGAATCTTTTAATGACAGCTGTTATAAAATAGTTCCCGCTACCCAAACCGAGGACGTACTGGAACTATACGAAGAATCCTCAAATTCTTATTATTCTTACAAATTAGCCTACGATAATGCAATACAAAGCTTTTGTTATGATTACTATACCTCAGGTGATACTAATAAATTTAAAACATTTGGATTGAGAATTAATGGCGTGAGTGAAATTGATGCGCATATTCTGGCGAAGCATGAAATTACAGCTCGTCATAACCTCAGCTTTCAAGATCCTCTGATTACAGCATTTATGAATAAAAATCCAGATTATAACGCTAATCCATATCTTACGCTTGATGAAGTTGAAAAAGAATTTAACGAACACGAAAAATTCAATTATGACAATTACCCGAAATATTGATAAGAATACATTGCAAAGATCTTTTGAAATATATTAGACTGCTTCATAAGCGCAAAAAATTAAATATGTAATTCAGTCCTGAAAATTTCTGATATTCGGACTGTTTTTGCAAAAAATGTCATAAATTATTTTAAAAAGGTGTTTTGTAGAAATTATCTATTGACATTCCTTGTTATTTGTATTATTATAACTCAAGAATGATCTACAAGGGAAAGTGTATTTTTTTGTTGATTGTGTACTGCGTTTCAGTCCTTTTTCAGAAATGTTCATGATTCCCGGCGCGCTGCTCTGTATATTATCCGGACAGCTGCAGATCATATGTATCATAAGTGTATTGTAGTATTTCTGCCTGGTGTTATTATTGTTATTATGACTCCCCCGACTGCTGATCATGTTGTGTTCCGTCTCCGGCAGAATGTTTTTTACTGCCCTGAATGTGACGGATTCAGGTTTTTGGCTTGCTTTTGATGTGGGGAGTATGAATTATTACCTAAGTTTGAATCAGGAGTGTTGAGATTTGGAGAAAATAATTGTAAACGGCGGCAAGGAGCTTCACGGTCAGGTCAGGATAAGCGGAGCAAAAAACGCTGCTGTGGCTATTATTCCTGCTGTCATTCTTTCAGACGGTGTTTGTCGTATCGAAAATGTACCCGATATCCAGGATGTTAATCTGATCGCCCGTATACTTTATGAAATGGGCGCCAGCGTCAGGAGAATAGATAAATCGACACTGGAAATAGATCCTAAGGGCATCAGAGAGCCTGTGGCTACCTATGACCTTGTAAGACATATGAGAGCTTCAAGCTACCTTATGGGCGCTCTCCTTGGAAAATTCAACTGCGCTGAGGTCGCTCTCCCCGGCGGATGTGATTTCGGCGTCCGTCCTGTGGATCAGCACCTCAAGGGCTTTACCGTTCTTGGCGCGACCCATTCCGTTGAAAGCGGTATGATAAAGGTAAAGGCTGACAAGCTTGTGGGCGGTCATGTTTATCTTGATGTTGTGTCCGTGGGCGCTACCGTAAATATCATGCTCGCTGCTGTAAAGGCTGAGGGCAGGACTACTATTGAGAATGCCGCCAAGGAACCCCATATCGTCGATCTTGCAAACTTCCTCAATTCCATGGGCGCTGACGTAAGAGGCGCAGGAACTGATGTTATCAAGGTCAACGGCGTTAAAAAGCTCGGCGGTACTACCTATTCTATTATTCCCGATCAGATCGAGGCAGGCACTTATATGGCAGCTGTTGCCTGTGCCGGCGGCGATGTTATGATAAATAACGTAATTCCAAAGCACCTCGAAAGCATTACAGCAAAGCTTCGTGAAATGGGCGTTATCATTGAGGAATATGATGATTCTGTCAGAGTTATCAAAAACAAAAGGCTCAGAAGATGCAATGTCAAGACTATGCCTCATCCGGGCTTTCCCACTGATATGCAGCCTCAGATCGCAGCTATACTGACTATGGCTGACGGTACAAGCATCGTCAACGAGGCAGTGTGGGATAACCGTTTCAGATATGTCGAGGAGCTGAGAAGAATGGGCGCTGAGATCTCCGTTGACGGCAAGCTCGCTGTCATCGAGGGCGTTGAACAGCTCAAGGGCGCTCCCGTAAAGGCTACCGACCTCCGCGCAGGCGCAGCAATGATAATCGCTGCTCTCGGCGCAAAGGGTACAACTCAGATCGAGGATATCAGACATATCGAAAGAGGCTACGAGGATGTTGTGGACAAATTTGCAGCTCTGGGAGCCGATATTAAAAAGATACGCAGCAACGATCCTACGATCAGGACTGCATAAATCAATATTTTGATCATCCGGGGCTTTCGTCACTGTGCGCCATTACCGCAGTGCGACAGCCCCAATTTTGAATTTATTTCCATATCAAAATCAAAACTTGACATCAGGAGAATGATTATGACAAGATTATATCCGCTTTTCAGCGGGAGCAGCGGAAACTGCTATTATCTGGGATCACCGGAAAGCGGTGTGCTTATTGATACCGGAAGAAGCGCAAAGCAGATCGAACAGGCTTTGCGTGACAACAGTCTTGACCCGAAAAGGGTATCTGCCGTTTTTATCACTCATGAGCATACCGACCATATTCAGGGACTCAGGGTCTTTGCATCAAGATACGGCGTGAAGGTCTATTCCTCCCCAGGCACAATGCGGGCGATGGAGGAAAAGGGTTATATCAACGAAAAGGTGGATATCTCCCCGATAGATCTTTCCGGCATGGAAACTGACGATATGAGGATAACCCCCTTTCATACCTCCCATGACTGCGCAGAGGGCTACGGCTATATCATCGAAAGCTCTGACGGAAGAAAAACCGCTTTTGCAACCGATACCGGCTATATTACTCAGGAAATGTCAAAAGCTGTTACGGGCTGCGATACCGTCGTTATTGAATCAAATCATGATGTGCGTATGCTTGAAAGCGGACCTTACCCTTACATACTGAAAAAGCGTATTCTTTCGGACAAGGGGCATCTTTCAAACGAGACCTGCGCAGGTTTTCTTGCGGGACTGATAAAAAGCGGCACAACAAGACTCATGCTTGCCCATCTCAGCCGGGAAAATAATATCCCTGCCCTTGCCGAACAGACTGCTGTCTGTGAGCTTACTCTCAGCGGAATGCAGAGAGACCGGGATTTTATGCTTCGTGTTGCTCCGGAGCGGGGCGGAAAAATGCTGATCTACTGACAGCCGTAAATTCTCATGCAAAGGAATCGTTATTATGATAAAAGTTAGTATTATCTGTGTGGGCAGGCTGAAGGAAGCCTACTGGCGTGACGCCTGCGGGGAATATGTAAAGCGTATGAGCCGGTATGCTGATTTTTCCATCATCGAGGTGGATGAGGAAAAGCTCCCGGAATTGCCTTCACAGCCGCAGATTGACAATACTCTGAAAAAAGAGGGCGAACGCATCCTTGCCCGTATTCCAAAGGGTGCGCAGATCGCCGCTATGTGCATCGAGGGAAAGCTTTATTCCTCCGAACAGCTTGCGCAGCTCATGGAGGAAAATGCAAGCTTCGGCAGCGGCAGCATAGCCTTTATAATCGGCGGCTCCTGGGGGCTTTCCGATGAGGTCAAACGGGCAGCGCAGATAAAAATGTCTATGTCAAAAATGACCTTCCCCCATCAATTGGCAAGAGTTATGCTCTGCGAACAGATATACCGCGGCTTCCTCATTAACAGCGGCGGGAAGTATCATAAGTGATTAGTGGTTAGTTGGTGATTGGTTTATAGATTTTAGTTTGTGGTTATTAGTTGGAAGCGAACTGCAAATTTTTCAGGGAAAATAATTCCATGATATTGCTCAGGAGACGGCTCGGGGAATTTTTTCCCCATCCGACTTTTAGCTTTGTGCTCTGAGCTTCTTTAAGGTTCAGGCTCAAGTGCCGGATATGTTTGTGTAAAATATTTCTGGGAGTTTTCGTAGGAGCCGGCTTTGGAAATTTTTTGTTTCCTCTTGCCAACCAAGTATAACACGCGAGAGCGAAAGTAACGCATTGTCAGACCTGCCCCGCGAACATGACACCGGCGGCACGCCGGCGGATAGTTCGTGTAAAATATTTCTGGGACTTTGATAAAGAGCCGGACTTGGAATTATTTTATTTCCCAATCACTTCAAAGTATAACACGCGAGAACAAAAGTTAAGCATTGTCAGACCTATCCCGCGAACATGGGTCCAGCGTCACGCTGGCGCCGGCGGATATTTTTTCATTTTCAAGTTTCAATTTTTGTGCTACAATAGTATTTACAAGAAAAAAGTCCTGTGCGGGACAATATTATAATCGAAAGGATGTTATTAAATGATCTGTTTGTTTCTTGCGGAAGGCTTTGAGATCGTGGAGGCGCTTTCTCCTGTGGATATTCTCAGAAGAGGTAAAACCGATGTCGTGACTGTCGGTGTCGGTGGGAAGACCATCAAAAGCTCCTGCGGTGTTGAGGTGAATGCGGATATCACTCTCGATGAGCTTACTCTCAGCGATGATATCGAGGCTGTTGTCCTCCCGGGCGGTATGCCGGGTACGCTTAATCTTGAAAAAAGCAGCGGCGTTATCGAAGCTGTAAAATACTGCTTTGAAAGAAATATCCTCATTGGCGCAATCTGCGCTGCTCCTTCTATTCTCGGTCATCTCGGTATGCTTGAGGGTAAAAAAGCGACAGCCTTCCCCGGATTTGAAAATGACCTGAAGGGCGCTGTCTATAATAACGGCTATGTCGAGACCGACGGCAATATCATTACCGCAAGAGGTATGGGCGTTGCCGGTGAATTCGGACTGGAGCTTCTTGCGGCTCTCAGAGGAAGAGAGACCGCTGATAATGTAAAGGCAGCTGTACAATGCAGACCGTAACTGAAAAAAAGGCTCAGCTGCGTATATTATGCAAGGAGCTGAGAACCGGTATGTCTCCCGGGCTGAGGGAAAAAGCTGATGCTGATATCTTTTGCAGTACATGGGAGCTTGTGAGAAGGCTCGGCAGGCAGGAGCTGTTTGTCTATGTGTCCTCCCCCGGGCTTGAGGTGGATACCATAAGACTGATAGATACTGCGCTTTCCGGCGGTCTGCGGGTCATCGTCCCCAGATGCGTCAGAAATGCCGTTGCTCTTGAGCATTTCGAGATCACAAGCCGCAGCCAGCTCCAAAAAGGCAGCTTCGGTATCCTTGAGCCTGATATCACACGGTGCCCCAGGGTATCGCCTGAATACAGCGGGGTCTGTATCGTGCCCGGGCTTGCATTTGATGAAAGAGGCTGCCGCATGGGCTACGGTAAGGGTTATTACGACCGGTTTCTCTGTATGTTTGACGGGGTGAAGATCGGTCTTTGCTATGAAAGCTGCTTTTTTGAGGAGATACCCTCAGAGGAGCATGACGCTGTGATGGATCATGTCATTACGGAAAAATGTCTGAGAAGCCTCCATCATGGAAAAATGCTCGTCAGCTGATCGTAATGTCAGGGCTTGCGTTCATTGCAGAGCAGAGGATTTTATTTCCATGCCCCTTTGATGTTTTGCCGGACAGTAAAGTTATGGGGGATTTCACAGCAGAAATTTGTACAATATTCGGCTTTTGATGATTATTCCGATTAAATATCGGCAATAATATTGACAAAACCGCCCACTTTCTTATATAATCAAATATGTATGCAGAACCTCGGCGTTTTTGAGCCGAATAATTATAAAGGAGGAGCTCGCCTGATGGATAATGAGCTTGAAAAGAAAAGAAAGGAAAAAATCGAGGGCTTTAAAATCACCTTTGATGACCTTGATGATATACCTGATGTCCCTGATGACGATGACTTTCCGGATATTACGGACAATGACGGAATAGATATCACAAGCAATGATGATTTCGGAGAATCGGACGACTTTCAGTTCTCTGATACTCCTCAGGAAATCACCAGCTACAGCGAAGAGGCTTTCTCCGAACCGGAGCTTACCAAAAGCGAGCTGAGAGCCTGCAGACGTTCTGATAAAAAGCGCCGCAAAAGAAAAGCAAAAAAGAATCGTGTTATCTTCCGTGTTGTATGGATAACCATGATACTTTTCACTTCGATCATCATAGGCGAGTTTGTCATGGTGGGCGTGAACGATATGCTTGCTGTGGGACGAGAGGAAAAGAAAACCGTCTCCGTTACCATCCCAAAGAATGCTTCCATTGATCAGATAACCGATATCCTTGTGACTAACCATGTTATCAATAACGAGACCTTCTTCAAGATCTTTGCAACCATCACAAAATCCACCTCCGGTTTTACTCAGGGTACGTTCGATATAGATACCAACAAGGACTATCTTGCCATCATCAACTATATGCAGTCGGATATGAACAGAACCGACGTCGTTACCCTGCAGTTCCCCGAAGGCTATACCGTTGAGGATTATTCAAAGCTTCTGGAGAAAAACAAGGTCTGCTCTGCTGATGCCTTCATCAATCTGTGCAATTCTGATGAGCTTGACGAGGACTACACTTTCCTTAAAGATATCAAAAATACAAAGGACAGATATTACAGACTTGAAGGCTATCTGTTCCCGGATACCTATGATTTCTATGTCGGTGAGGATCCCGAATCAGTAGTCAGAAAGTTCCTGGCAAACTACAGACGTAAATGCTATCTCTCAAGACAGCGCTTCGACAAGAATGAAAAGAAATCAACTGTCGATAAAAAGGCTGAGGCAATGGGAATGTCTATGGAAGAGGTAATCACCCTCGCTTCACTTATCCAGGCAGAGGCTGCGAATGAGGATGATATGTATGTCATCTCCTCCATCCTCCATAACCGTCTTGATACCATTGAAAGCGGCGGTAAGAATAAATTCGGCGAGACAGGCTTTGCAAAGCTTCAGCTTGACTCAACGGAATTCTACCCCTATAAATCCCAGGCGCAGGTTCCCGCTTCTCTCAGAAGCACCTTCACCAGCACCTACAGCACATACAAGATCGACGGTCTCCCTGCAGGTCCTATCTGCAACCCGGGTCTTGAAGCGATCAAGGCGGCTCTGAATCCTGCAAAGACAGATTACTATTACTTCTGTCATAAGCCTGCAACAGAAGATGAGCCGGCTGTTCCGTACTATGCAAAGACAAACGCTGAGCATATCAAGAACCAGGAAAAGGCAGGACTTATCTGACAGTAAAACCCAATTATCACACCCGGCAGGTTGAAAATATCCGCCGGGTGTTTTTTTGCGTCTTAACAGCTCCGGGCACTCGTTCCCCCTCACCTCCCGCAGTATTGTCATCAACTTAACAAATTGCTAAAGTTTCGCCAGCCTTTACAAAGGCTGCAGGGGTCCAGGGGGCAGAGCCCCTTGGTCGCGCTCCGCAGAGCGCGAAACACTCCTTGCATGAGAATCCCTCCGCAAGGGGTGAATTCAAAAACAGTCCAGTGGACTGTTTTTGAAGAGGGGACGCCCTGGGAAAGAGGGCGTCCCCTTGTTGTGCTTATCATCAAACTATCCTCACTGCCGCAAGGCAGTGAATGAAAAACTCAAGTTGATGACATTGCCCTCCCGCAGTATTCCGTCAGCGTGTGAGATCATCGCAGGCAGAGATTAACTTACGCATACCGAAATTGTTATTTCCCGATCGAAAACAGCTATACACGCGAAAACAAAAGTGAAGCATCGTCAGACCTGTCCCGCGAACATGACAGCGGTGCCTGGTAACAAAATTGTAAAAAAGTTGTAGCATTTTTTAAATATATGTGTTATAATGGGATTATATAGATGCCGGGATGTTTTTTATCCGGAATTTCTTTCGTACACTCTGTGGATAGATTCAGGAGTGACTATAACACAAAAATGAAAGAGGGTTTAGTATGATCAAAAAATTCGTTTACGGTAATCCCATAGAAACAAATGCGGTGGTCAATGCTGTTGAGGTCTGTCAGGATCCGCTGCAGTATCTTTCCGAAATTGAAATGAACGGCAAGATCATCTTCAATTATGTAATGGATAACAGCGATGTCATATACGGTCTGGGCGAGGCTAACGGCGGTCTTAATAAAAGAGGCGCAGTGTACCGCAGCTTCTGTACCGATGAGCCTAACCAGACTGAGGAAAAAAGCTCCCTTTACGGCGCGCATAATTTCATCGTTATCTCAGGTATGGTCAATGTGGGCTTTTTCGTTGACTGCGCAAGCGAGGTAAAATTCGATATCGGCTTTACCTCTTCTAATATGCTCAATATCGAGCCTGGCTGCCCTGATTTCACTATCTATCTTATCGAGGGCAACAGCGCTTATGATATAGTCAAGCAGTTCCGTGAGCTTATCGGAAGAAGCTATATCGCTCCCAGATGGGCTTTCGGTTATCAGCAGAGCCGCTGGAGCTATATGAACGAGGATGAGGTCCGTGAGGTAGTCAGCAAGCACAGAGAAGCCGGCATTCCCCTTGACGCTGTTTATCTTGATATCGACTATATGGATTCCTATAAGGACTTTACCATAAGCGAAGAGCGTTTCCCTGATTTCCCGGGCTTTGTAAAGGAAATGAGAGAACAGGGCATCCGCCTTATCCCCATCATTGACGCAGGCGTCAAGATCGAGGAAGGCTATGATATCTATGAAGAGGGCAAGCAGTATCAGCTTTTCTGCAAAAAGGCTGACGGTACGGATTTTGTTGCCGGCGTATGGCCAGGAAAGACCCATTTCCCGGATTTTATGAATACCGGAGCAAGAATGTGGTTCGGTTCAAAATATAAAAGCCTTATCGACTGCGGTATTGAAGGCTTCTGGAACGATATGAACGAGCCTGCAATGTTCTACACCGAAGAGGGCGTGAATGAGGCTAAGGAATATCTTCAGAATTTCGATTTCGATACCAATGAGCCGGGAAAATTCTTTGAGCTGAAGGATAAGCTCACCGGGCTTTCCAACAGACAGAAGGATTACGAAAGCTTCTTCCATAATATGGACGGCGTTATCGTCCGCCACGATCAGGTGCATAACCTTTACGGCGCTTTCATGACAAGAGCCGCAGGCGATGCTTTCGAGCAGTTTATCCCCGAAAAGAGAATGCTCCTGTTCTCAAGAGCCTCCTATATCGGCAGCCACCGCAGCGGCGGTATCTGGACAGGCGACAATCAGTCCTGGTGGTCACATCTCAAGCTCAATATAAAGATGATGCCTTCTCTCAATATGTGCGGTTATCTGTATACAGGCGCCGATCTGGGCGGCTTCGGATGCAACTGCAGCAGAGAGCTTCTTCTCAGATGGCTGGGCTTCGGTATTTTCACACCGCTCATGAGAAACCATTCAGCTCTGGGCACACGCAGACAGGAATGCTACAATCTGGGCGATAGCGAGGATTTCCGCAATATCATTTCCATCAGATACAGCCTTATCCCCTATCTTTACAGTGAATATATGAAGGCTTGTCTCGGCAATGACATGATGTTCAAGCCCCTTGCATTTGAATATCCCAACGACAGCTTTGCCGGTACCATCGAGGATCAGCTCATGGTAGGCGAAAGCCTGATGATCGCTCCTGTCTATGAACCCAACGCTATCGGAAGATATGTCTATCTCCCGGAGGATATGCTCCTTGTTGTATTCAAGTCATCATCCGTCCGCCGCTATCAGATCATGAAGCAGGGTATGCATTTTGTTACAGCCGCTGCCAATGAGGTTCCGCTGTTCATCAGAAAGAACAAGCTTCTCCCCCTGTGCAGGACTTCTCAGTGTACTGATATGATGGATACTTCAATGTTTGAGATCATCGCCTATACCGATGACAATATCGAGTATCTTATGTATGAGGATGACGGCATTTCCAAGGATTACGATAATCCTGATAATTTCGTTTCCTTTGAGATCAAGGATGTTGAGGGCGTACTGGGTGCGGCTTCATCAAAAACTATCGTTAAGCTTTCACTGTTCTGATTAAATTATTGAATATTAAAGCCGGTTGACTTCGGGTCGCCGGCTTTTTTGCTTTGCTTGCGTTTTTTTCTTGCTTGGGGTTGGAAATGACTGGTTTCTACGAATGGGAATTATACATTATGGATGCAGATTGAAAATAATAATTGTCTGATATAACTCCTCATTCACGACTACGCCTATTATCAAGAAGCCTCACCTGAAAGGGCAATGTCATCAACTAAGCAAACTTTTATAGATTCTTTATTTTCTGCATTTTACTCCCTCCCCTTTCATATGATATCATGGGTGATCTCTGTGAAAAAAGCCTTTCTCTTTCCTATTCTCGGCTCTGTTATTATCATCATCTCCGCAGCCATCCTCCATTTTTCCCTGCCCCTCTCCGGAAATGCCGCATGGAGCCTTATTATCTCAAGCCGCAGCAATAGCCCCTGGGAGCTTTATAAGCCTCTGGGCTTTGTGTATATCTTCTTTACATTCATTGAGCTTTCGGTTTTAAGACCGGCGCTTCTGCATTTCGTCTGCTCAAAAGCGGTCGGTATGTATATCCTCTGCTTTTCAGCCCTCGCTGCCGCAATGCTTACAGCCGCTATGCCGGAATATTTTCCCGGGCAAAGCTTTTTCATTACCGCAGCCGTTTCTGTCAGCGCGGCGCAGTTATGCTCTTATCGGCTTTATAATTCCCGGCTGCGTGTGGAGATATTATGGCTCCCGCTGATGCTGTCGGTGCTGTGTATGCTCATACTTCTGATAACACTAAGCTTTTACCCCCCTCACTGCGTATTTTTCATACCCCGATGAACAAGACCTCAGCACTTTTTATCGCTTATTTCTTTGAGCTGCACAGCGGCACACAGCGCAAGAACAAATTGTTACAAATTGTTTTATTTTTTCGTTCATGCAAATTTGGCGGCAGTCAGAATAATTGTTTTTTCTCATTATACAATGTGTAAATGTTGAAAACTCGGTTGAAAATGGTGATAACTCAGTGCAAAACTGTGGAAAACTCGGTTGAAAAGTTGATAAACAGCCGGTTTTTTAAAAGTTGAGATAGTTGAAAGGTTTTCAACATATGAAAAGATTGTAATTTTTGTTACCTTTTTATTACAAAACGTAATATCCTGAAATAAGTGACGGGAACAATTTCAAACAGATGTGATAATTTATCCCCAACAATATCCGGCAATATCTCAAAGCTCAGAACTCCTCACTTCCCGCTTATTTCTTTGAGCTTTGTGCTTTGGGATTATTTATTTCCCCATCCCATCCAACTATAACACGCGAGAACGAAAGTAACGCTTTGTCCGAAACTGCCCCCGCGATATTGACACCGGCGGCACGCCGGCGCGATTTTGACACCGGCGGTGGTTCGTGTAAAATAATTCCGGGACTTTAATATGGAGCTGGCTTTGGGGATTTTTTGTTTCCCCATCCCATCCAGGTATAACACGCGAGAACGAAAGTAACGCATTGTCAGACCTGTCCCGCGATTTTGACACCGGCGGCACGCCGGCACGATTTTGACACCGGCGGCACGCCGGCGGCTTGAGATTTGGGTGGGGATGTGGTAGAATATAGACATATATAAAGAAGGCTGAACATTTGCGGATGGCGAAAGGATGTTAATTATGTCAGAAACAAAAAATCCTGCTTTGAGGATCATTGGAATCATCATAAGGATCGCTGTGATATTGCTGTGTCTGGGGATGATATACTGGTACGGGATATCAGGGTATATCGGCTTCGGTAATGTAGTGGGGATAGCGTTTTTCTCTGCTGTGGGGCTGTGCGCGGCTTTTCTTGACCCGATAAAAAAATGCTTGTCAAAGCTGAGAAGGAATAAGATAATGAGGATTCTTATTGATATACTGATGGGACTGTTTGTATTGTTCTGTGTTTATGCCTGCGTTGCCGTGG
>ONNU01000393.1 GCA_900319255.1 uncultured Eubacteriales bacterium | reverse complement strand
TCGGCACGGATTATGACGCGCCAAAGCTGAACGGTGAAATATCGGAGAGCGGTAATAAAGTCCGCTTTTTTTCAACGTATTCGGGGAATGAAAAATCAAGTCTGACATATCCGCAGGCGGCACGATGGCTTTTGTATCTGAATGCTTATGATGACACCTCATCAAAACCGACAAAAGAGGGTAAGGCAAAAGCGGGAGGAAGCTTGCCGTCCCCGGGTGTGGGCTGGCTCGGTAAATTAGGATTAATATTTATCACGGGAAATAACCTGTTTGAAACGCTGATGCTTAATCTTATCATGGTCAATGAAGATATAGTTCAGCAAAGTCAAAATCCGCTATGGGAGCAGGAAAAGGTTTCCGATGCGGAAAGAACAGAAATAGCACTTCCGTCCGACCTTGCAGCCTTATATACGCTTCAGTCACGAAGGATACTTCTTATAAGGAAAGATAACAGGGTAACGAGCTATAAGCTTCTGGGCGGAGATTTCTTTGAAAAGGAAAACGCCTTTTTTGAGCCGATGACGGTATGGAATTCGCCTAAGAAAGATAACAACGTCTTTACACCTAAAAGACATGATCCGTCAAAGCAGATGTGGCGGGAATTTTCAGTATTGTTCGAGGAAAAAGGATATAGACAAGCCGGCGTGCTCAGGTGGTTTAAAAGCTATCTGCAGGGGAAAAAGCTGATTTCGAGATCATTTTTGCTGAAAGCCTCAATTACGGCTGTTGAATATGGCGATAAGGATTTTTTTGTAAAAAACGTTTTTTCCGACTCGCTTACCATGCACGCCGGATTGCTGTCGGAGCTTGGCGCAGATTGGCGCGCGAAAATTGAAGCTGAGATAGACAGATGCGGTAAGCTGGCAAGCATAACGGCAGTTTTAGCGCAGAATTTATACGTTGCATCCGGCGGAAGCAACAGCAAAAAGGACAAGCATTTTGCGGATATACCAAACGTGGTAAAGTCACAGCTGTATTATCGCTTTGATATACCTTTCAGGGAATGGCTGAGGTCTGTTGACCCTGCTGTTGACGATGAGAAGAAAAAATCTGACAAACGCTCCGAATGGCAGAGCACAGCGCGAAGAATAACCGAAACGTATGCGCGGGAGCTTGTTTCCGAAACGTCCGATGCCGCAATAATCGGACATAAGGAAGGAGACGTTTTATATTCATCTCCAAAAGCAATGATCGAATTCAGAGGACAGCTAAAGAAGATATATGGAGAGGAGGGAGATAGAAATGGCTGAGGACAGAACTAATACAAGAGATAAGATCGGGAAATACGTTTACGGACAGATAGCGATGCTGACGGAAAACATGAAATACGGCGGCGGCAAGGCTATGCTTGCTAATCTGAGAAGAGGAGCAGGTAAAACTCCGGGTGAGCTTCCGGAAATATGGGGAATATTCCTTAACGGCATTCCCGATGAGATGCTGAGCAGAAACGGTGAGCCTACCAAAGCCGAGTGGGCGATATACATATCGCTTACAATGTTTGCGCTTCATCAGCAGGGAAACAGTGAGTGTGTCCATAAGGAAGGAGTCGGCTTCGGAAGGGCTGCCGCTATGCTCATGAATGAGCAGTCGGATAAAGAGCGGGAACGGGTGCTGAGAAGATTCGGACCGGCTGTTACGGCAAATGATATGTATGAGCTTTCCCACCACATGAGAAGTCTTATTGAGCTTATGCGCAATAAGGGTATAAAGCTTGATTACGTTATGCTCGCAAAGGATATTTATGACTTTCAGTCCGGTGAAGGAAAGAAAAAAGCCCGGCTTCGCTGGGGACAGGATTTTTATTATATTGAAAAAGGAGAATAATGACCATGAGTGTATTTGTTGATTTTCACGTACTTCAGACCGTACCGCCCAGCTGTGTAAACAGAGATGATATGGGCAGCCCGAAGACAGCCGTTTACGGCGGAGCAGTAAGAGCAAGAGTTTCATCACAGGCATGGAAGCACGCTATGCGTGAGGAATTCAAAAAGCTTTTTGACGAATACGACCTTGGCAGCCGTACCAAATATATGGCTGAAATGGTCGCAAGAGAGATCATAAAGACAGACAGCAGTATCAGTGCTGATGAAGCTCGCAAGAAAGCGGGCAAGGCTCTGGAAAGCGCCGGCATTAAGTTCAAGGATGAAAAAGCCGGAGCATTGTTTTTTATCAGCAATATGCAGGCAAGGGCTATTGCGGAGCTTGCTGTTGAGCTTGACCCCAAAGATAAGGATACGCCCAAGAAAATGAAGGAAGCTCTGAAAGCAAATCCTTCCGTTGATATCGCATTGTTCGGAAGAATGGCGGCAAGTGATCCGACCCTCAATTATGATGCGGCAGCGCAGGTAGCGCACGCAATATCTACCCATGCCGTACAGAATGAATATGATTATTTTACTGCTGTCGATGATCTTCAGACAGAGGATAATGCCGGCGCAGGTCATCTCGGGACGATAGAATTCAATTCATCAACGCTTTACAGATATGCCACCGTAAACGTGACCGAGCTTGCAAAGACACTCGGAAAAGAAGACGTCGCCGGCGCAGTAAAAAAATTCGGTCAGTCATTTGCCCTTTCTATGCCGACAGGCAAAGAAAATACCTTTGCAAACAGAACTTTCCCGGATATGGTGTACGTCACTGTACGCAGCGATCAGCCGGTCAATCTTTGCGGCGCGTTTGAAAATCCGATCAAGAAAAGTGACAAAGGCTATGCTGCTGCTTCCGAAAGCAGGCTGATGGAATATGCGCAGAAAGTGTACTCTCAATTCGCCGCAAAACCGGATGAGGAATGGCTGAATGATATGTCGTCTGACCTTTCATTCCCGGAACTTCTTTCACAGCTTGAAAAGGCTGTAAATGACAGATTG
>ONNU01000383.1 GCA_900319255.1 uncultured Eubacteriales bacterium | reverse complement strand
GGCTGAGAATAATTTCATTCTCCCCTTACTACCTAAGTATAACACGCGAGAGCGAAAGCAACGCTTTGTCAGACCTGCCCCCGCGATCTTGACACCGGCGGCACGCCGGTGCAATTTGTGATTGAAAAGTCGGGAAAAGTGTGGTACAATAATAATGTATCATCTTTTGCACAAAAATATATACCAAGTATTGGCGATTGTGGACAGTAATAATAAATCTCATTAACCTGCCGATCCTGGAAAGTGCAGAACAGAACGATAAACTTTTCAGAGGTGAACGTATATGATAGTTGTAGAAAGCGGAGAGATCCGCAATATGGAACGAAGCGCTCAGAGAAAAGGTACTTCTCTCGCTTCTATGATGGAACAGGCAGGCGCTGCGGTTGCTGAGCTTGCGGCTAAGATCATCGCAAGAGACAAACTAAGAAATGTGACTGTGTTCTGCGGAAAAGGAAATAACGGCGGAGACGGCTTCGTTATCGCAAGATTTCTCTCTATGATGTGCGAGGTCACGGTTATCCTTGCCAATGATTACCCCCAGAGCGACCTTGCAAAGCTTAATTTCAATATCCTCCCTGATAAGGTCACTGTTATCGACAACAGCGAGGAACGTGATAAATGCGCTGATATCATCAATAATTCAGATATTATCATCGACGCTATTTACGGCATCGGCTTCAATGATATCCTTGACCCCTACTGCACCGAGCTTGTTGTAAGAGCTAACCGCAGCAAGGCTGTTCGTATCGCTGTGGATATCCCCAGCGGCATTATCTGCAATACGGGGGAGGTTCCCGGCGAATGCTTCCACGCTGATTATACCGTAAGCTTCACCGCTCTCAAGCCTGCGCACGTTCTTTATCCCTCACAGGATTACTGCGGCGAGGTCTCCGTTGCAAAGGTGGGTATGCCCAAGATAATAATGGATACCTGCACCTATGCTATGAAAACTACAGACGAATATCTTGAAAAGCATCCCATGAAGTCTGTCAAAAAATCCGCTCACAAGGGTACAAACGGTACTCTTCTCTCTATCGGCGGAAGCTATGGGATGTCCGGCGCTGCTGTGCTTTCGGGTAAGGCTGCGCTCAGATGCGGCGTTGGAATACTCAGGGTCGCTCTTCCGGAATCCATCTACCCCATCGCTGCGTCATCCCTTACAGAGGCTGTTTTCATGCCCCTTGAACAGTCAAAGCACGGTCTTATCAGCCTGAATGAATTTGACAGGCTGCAAATGGGCATAATGAACGACTGCACCGCTGTGCTTCTGGGCTGCGGTCTGGGACAGGGCGACGATATTTCAGAGCTGGTGTCTGCGCTTATTTCCATCACGACAAAGCCTATGGTGCTTGACGCTGACGGCATTAATGCCATCGCCGCTGACCCCAGCATCCTCAGAACCTCAATGGCGCCTATCGTTATCACTCCTCATCCCGGCGAAATGGGCAGGCTCACCGGAAAAACCACCAATGACGTGCAGAAAAGCCGCTACCGTACCGCAAGGGATTTTGCTTCCGAATACGGCGTAACGGTTGTACTCAAGGGCGCAAATACCATCATCGCCCTTCCTGACGGAAATGTCTATGTCAACCTTACGGGCAATAACGGCATGGCTAAGGGCGGAAGCGGTGATGTTCTCGCGGGTATGATGGCTTCCTTTATTGCTCAGGGCATGAGTACAGACGAGGCTGCCATCAATGCGGTTTATTATCACGGTAAGCTGGGGGATAAATGTATGGAAAAATATTCCGCAAGAACTATGCTTCCAAGTGATATGATAGATGAGATAAAGAATATACTGTGACTGAAATAAAAACACCGGGCAAGTGTGAAAGCTGCCCGGTGCTTATTTATTTACAGTATGATCTCATCAATTATCCCCTGCTCATCCGTTTTCACAACATAATCAGAACCTGTGAAAACATAGCCTTTCCCGTCGTCATCCGCTGCGGCTTTCAGAGAAGAAGCGTTTTTCCTCAGATCATGCACTGCATCTGCGGCAGCCCGGGGAAAGGAATTTTCCGGAAGAAGCTGCTTCTGACTGCGGCAGATAAGGGATGAATAGGACATCCCGATACCCTCGCTGCTTCTGCGGAAGGTCAGACCTTCCACATTTCCGGGAGCTGCCATCGTCAGCGTTTCTATATCCTTCCCCGGAAAGCGAATAGTACAGGCATACCGTGTATCCTTGTAGATCACCGCGCATCCCCCGTCTGCGGCAAGCTTCGGCGCAGGCGGCTGACTTTCGGCAGCACATCCTCCCGCAAAGCTCATCACAGCAACGGCAGCACCCAAAGCGCATATTTTTTTCAACCCGTTCAACCCTCATCACTCCCGCAAGCATCACCGGTCTTCCCGGCTCCATTATTACACTATATTCTATGCATCTCAGAAGCGGATTATTATAATCAGGAATTATTTAAATTTGGAATTTGGAAAGTGGAATTTGGAATTGAATAAGGAGTGGGGAATCAGAAATTCAGAACGTGCAAAAGCTAAAACTTCCGGAT
>ONNU01000384.1 GCA_900319255.1 uncultured Eubacteriales bacterium | reverse complement strand
TTAAGAGGGGGGCGTCAGCCCACCTCTTGTGGTTCTCCTCTTTTGTCCGCAGCGGCAAAGCCGCTGCCCTGTAAGAAGTCAGCAACCAATAGAAGCCAGGGTATTAAAGAAAAACTGCAAATTCCAATTTCAATTAATTTCCACTTTCCACTTTCCAAATTTAAAATAAAAAAGAGCCGCCCGCATATTAACGGATGGCTCAATAAATTATTCTGTTTCACTGTTTCAGTCCCCGGTGGTGCCGGTGCCGGCACTGACGCTGGCGGAACGGGGAATTACGAGGGTGATCTCCGACAGCATTCTGATAAGCTGATCCTCAGTGGCTTTGCCGTTCATGGAAAGAATCCTTTTGCCGATATTCTTTTTCTCCATTTCATCATAAAATGCTCCGCTTACGGTCTGGACAGCGATATGCTGGTAATCATCCTGGGCGGTCATTATCTTGTACAGGGCATCCTCGGCGATCTCGGAATATTCCGATATGGTCACAGCGGGAATACTTCCGCAGGAATAATAGGCTGCCATCTGGGATCTTTCGCTGCTGATATAATATGCAAGCATCTGCGCCGTAAAGGGAAAGCCTGAACGGGGATTTACGCCTACTGCCCGGTATCCCTCAAAGGAATGGAGCTGGGTATCCTTGCCTGAAAGCCTGACTGACGGCAGCTTTGCTATCCCCAGACTGTCTCTTATCGGCGATCTCCACAGCTGATGGGCTATATATTCATCGGTCACGGCAGCGCAGAGCTTTCCGCTGAGAAAGCCTTCGATCAATTCTTTTTTTCCGCCTGTTCCGATAAAGCCGCTGCCCTGCATCCCGGCAAGCTCATTTATTGTTTTCGCCGCTTCAAGCCCCTGCTTCGTGTCATAGCCGATATACTGGGCTTCCTCAGAAGCTTCGAGCCTGCAGCCTGCGGACATGAACACCTGCGCGCTGCAAAGGGGATCGTCAAGGGCAAACATTACGCTCTTTTTATTCTTTTCAGCCTTTTTTATCATATCCTCAAGGCTCAGTATCTCCTCGCCGTAGACATTCTTGTCATAAAGCAGGATCCCGCCTCTTGCAGATGCCACAGGAAAGCCGTACAGCTTTTCATCCATTGTAAAAGCCTGTATAGTTTCGGGGCTGTTGAAATTTGCGGCGATCCTTTTCATCTCGTCATTTATCCTTGAAAGCGACCCGGACGCCACCTTGCCGCACAGCTCTCTGTCCTCAAAAAAGAATATATCATTTCCTGTTTCATCGCCGGCATTGTTTTTATTCGCCACTATCTCGATATTCAGCCTGTATTTATCGTCATTGGCATACAGCCATTTGAATTCTCCCACGATACTGCGGTATGTATCAATTTCTTCCTCATCGCAGCTGAGCCTGAGACTGATCCTTTTGTTATATGCCTCGCTGCCCATTGCGTTTTTTACCGCTTCGACCATACTCTCGCTTTCCATTTCAGTAGACGCGCCGTGCGCCGCCTCCATGAAGATCTCCCAGCTTTTCAGCATACTGTTGAATTCGTCACGGTTCTCTGCGCCCTCCCTGCTTTCGTTGGTGGAGGAAAGAAACAGCTCGGAGGCCTCCTGACCGTCAGCGCATCCGGAAAGCAGCAGCACCGCTGTTATCGCTGAAAGAATAAAGCATAAAATATGTTTTATGTTTTTCATCACCATTACACCTGCAAAACCAGTATTATTCAGATCTCTGCCCGTCTATCCGGTCATTTCCGGTTTTTCCGGGCAGACTGTCAGTTTTCTTTCTGACTTTTCCCTTTTTCTTTTTATTGAAGTGCAGCACCTTTTTGATAGTGCGGCGCACCAGCCTCTTTTTTCTCATATTTATTATCTTATTATGATAATACACATTGATCTCAGCGCCGAACATTATGGAAAGCAGACACCAGTACAGCCATATCATCAGCACAGCTACCCTGGTAAGACCGCCGTAAATTGAAAAGCCGTTGAAATCATCAACATAAATTGATATCCCCAGGGAAAGCACAAACCATGCCGTAGCGCTGAGGATGGCGCCGGGGAGCTGATTGACCAGCCCGTACTGCTTTCTGTCCTTCTTTTTGAGATTAGGCACTCTGTTATACATCAGCGCAAAAATAAGCACCAGATATACATACACAAGCAGATATCTCAGCGCATACAGATTAAGCAGATATCCCGGCATATCCTGCATAAACGGCATTATCAGATCGTTCAGCGTCGAACCAAGTACAAACACCGCCAGAGCCGCAAAGATCAGCGCTACAAGCACCAATGTGATAAACATAGCCCGTATGCGCAGAATAAACCAGTTTCTGTTTTCATGGGTATTATGGACTCTGTTCAGACCGTTGGTTATAGCGTGCATCCCCTGTGCCGCCGACCACAAGGTCACGATCAGGGTTATCACCGACATTCCGGAATAATCATTATACATATTGCTGAGAAATGACGAAAGCTCGCCTGCTGCGGTTTCATTCAATATGCTTTTCAGAAAGTCCTCAAGGGTCTCCTGCGGGATATGAAGGTTCTGCAGTATCGACACTGCAAACATCATCAGCGGAACAATGGCAAGCAGAAAATAAAAGGCGCTCTGTCCGGCGATCGCATACACATTATCATCACGAAGCTTGACCAGAAAAGGTCTGAACCTCCCATAGATCTGCATTACTTTTCTTATCACCGCTATTCCCCCATGCCCTGTACTCCTCTTTCCCATTATATTATACACCAATATACTGATTTTTACAATGATTTTTAGTGGCCGGCGCCGGCGTGCCGCCGGTGTCAAAATCGCGGGGGCAGGTCTGACAATGCTTTACTTTCGCTCTCGCGTGTTATACTTGGATGGGTTGGGGAAACAAAAAATCCCCAAAGCCAGCTCATTATCAAAGTCCCAGAAATATTTTACACCAACAGTGGCCGGCGTGCCGCCGGTGTC
>ONNU01000391.1 GCA_900319255.1 uncultured Eubacteriales bacterium | reverse complement strand
TTGTTACGCTCCGTTCAATACCACTCTCAGTCATTAAAGTCCGGCTTGCCAAGGGGGTTAAGGAAAGGGGATTGCAAAAAGGGGGGAAAACTCAAGGGGGGAACCCCCTTGTAGTTTCCACCTTTTGTCCCACCAAAGTAGAAATACTGATGAAGCATGGCTCAGGGCATGAAAGCGGAACATCCAAAACCCCTTTAGCCGCCCGAAGCTGAGATGTCAATTTCACGGATTCAGGTTATAGATATTAGTGATTAGTTAAAAAAGTTTGGATATTAGTTTATAGTTATACTTTCCTTCTACTATCCCCCGCTTCTCCATTTCAATTCCAAATTCCTCATTCCAAATTCCAAATCATTCCTCATTTCTGACTCCTTGTTCCACAATTCACGCAAAAAAGACAACCATCCTTTTGGGACGGCTGTCTTTTTTTATAGTTGCTGCAGTCATAATCAAATCTTATACGCCCTCGCCTTATTCCTCGGGCATCTCTGTTTCTACTTCGCCGTTGCCTTCTATGATGGTGTCTACGGCCTTCAGTAGCTCCTTGTATTTTTTAAGCATGAAGTCAAGATATTCCCTGCCTTCATCTGTAATCGCATAATAATTCCGGGTGCGGTGGCTCTCAGTTATTTCCTGAGAATACTCCGTTACATACCCCTGCTGCTGTAAACGGTAAAGCACAGGATATAAAAAGTTCATTTTATATGTGCTGTTACTTCGACGTTCAAGCTCTTGTGATAGCTTATAAACATACATCGGTTTTTCGTTCAAAAGCAACAGTGTCATCATAGGGCTGGTAGCGCGTTTGAAATAATCCTCGAATGAGTTGGCTGAATCTTTTGCTGATGTTCTGCCCATGCATTTCACTGCCTTTCGATATTTTATTTGATAATATGATATCATATTATTTTTTAAATTTTGGTAATAAATTGTAAGGTTACTGTTAAAAAATTATTAGCTTAACATTGAAAAAAATTAAGGTTTCTTTAAGCTTTCTTAAAGAAACCTTTTCCTCACCGTTTACCTTTGACGAAAAACCCTTTGTTCATGCGCTTTTTATAAGATTTAGAAATTATGACCATTGTATCCCCAATTCTGAACTTCTTCATATTTGACATAGATCCTGTCCGGGGATATTGACAGACTATCAGAAGTAATAGCTGTTATCTGAGCCGTCAGCGCGTCATATTCTGCTCTGCCGGCGCTGCCGTATATCTTGACCTCAACAAAAGCAGCCGGCGTATCACCGTCGCCTCTGAAATAAAGTCTGCATCCGTCCTCGATGCTTACCATGAGCCATGCTTCACTTTTGCCTCTTATGCAGCTGATCGCCTTTCCAAGCTCTGACTTGATCTGTTCAGCTTTTTCCTGCGGGATCTCCACATTAGCTCTGACATTGATAAATGGCAAGATAAACACCTCCGACTATACTTTGACATACTTGCTATTAATAGCATTATACACCTAAATCATCATATTGTCAATATTTTTTGTTGCTTTGTAATGACAAAGAAGGTAACTTACAGCGTTCAGGATCATTACCACTGTGAAAAGTATGATAAGCACTGTGATAGATCCCAGATCAGTGAATTTGAACAGAAGATATGAGCCTGCGCAAAGCACCGCCGCAATAACTATCGCCATTGCCATATTGAAGAATATATTATAATTTCCCCTCAGAGCGTTCAGCTCGTCATCCCAGATAAGCTTCGGATTGACTGAATCCATATAGATACCGAAATAGGTCGCAAAGGATACAGACAGCAGACTCAGCAGACAGCAGAAAATTATGAACTTGATACCCGTGTTCAGCCAGATGCAGGCTGCTATCACATATATCAGCATACCCGAACCGCTGATAATTATACTTATCAGGGCTTTCACATTTATCTGCGCAATATACGGCAGGGGAATGTATTTAACAAAAGCGAAATGCTTTCCCTCTCTTGTGAGGGCTGAGGATGCAATGCAGTTTACCGCCGTTACAAGCACCGAGGAAGCTATTATCCCCAGCATGAAAAGCAGCACGGTCTCTTCATCGCCGCTGTGTATACCGTAGATGAAGGATTCAAGGAAATTGGTCTGACCCTGCATTACAACAAGAAGATAAAGAAAGATAGGCCAGATGAGATTTATCATTACGCAGTTGGTGAAATATGCGGGCGTCCTTAAAAGCAGACGGAACTCTTTTTTGAGATAGGTCAGGCTGGGACGATGCTTTTTCATACGGCTGATGATATTCTCTGAGCTTTTGCGGCTTCTTGCTGCGCCCTGACCGATGCCGATAACTCCCGGGAAATACAGCACCTGCGCAAGCATCATGAAAATTGCGACCGCCGCTCCGTTTATCACAAGATATACCAGTATCTGCCAGATATTTGCGCCGTCCATAGAATTTACAAGAAACGGTACATGAGGGAAAATGCAGTTCATTACCCCCAGCACAGCATTATCAGGCTGTGACATAGCCTTGATAAGCTCATTCGTATCAAAGCCGCTTTTTGAAATAAGAAATACGATACCGCCGATTATTATAAATGTAAAGATACCCGTGATCTTATTGACAGTATCCTTGTTTTTGACAAACCGTGTGAAATACATTACCACCATGCAGATAATTCCGCAGTACACCAGGGGCAGTATCGGCAATGTGACTGTGCCGATCAAAGCGATAAGCCATGACCAGAAGGGCATTCCTCCGCCGATGATATATCCTGCAAGGGCTGCTATAATAACCAGCAATTCCATAACGCTCTCGCTGATAAAGGCGGCTGTGAATTTTGCGCCGATTATCTGGCTGGGACGCAGGGGCAGCGGCAGCAGGTTCTCTATATCTCCGGCAAAATAAAATACCGAGAATATGACATTCAGCCCGAAGATAAAGGAAAACGATGATATCAGATGCAGGAAAAGCTCAACTCCGTTCTGGGCAGTACCAAGCTCCAGAGATCTGAGCGAGCCGGTCAGAGAAAAGATTATCACTCCCACAAAAAAGGTCATGGGCAGCATTATACCCACACCGGCGATCAGTGACATTACGATATAAAAGACCTTATTGCGCTTTTTTTCCTTGTCGCTCGGCTCCACTCCCTGAATGAGAGCCGAAACAAGACGTAAATACATTTTCATTTTTCCGTCAGCTCCAGGAATATATTTTCAAGAGATTCATTCTTATTCTGCTTTTCAAGCTCCTCAAGAGTACCGTTATAGAGAATAGTGCCCTTTTTGATGATAACGACCCTGTCGCAGAGCTTTTCAGCGACCTCAAGCACATGGGTGGAGAAGAAAACAGCGTTTCCCTCCTTTGTATGATCCCGCATAAGCTGTTTAAGCTCAAAGGCTGATTTCGGGTCAAGTCCGATCATCGGCTCGTCAAGTATCCATACCGGCGGCTTGTGCATCAGGGCGGCAATCACCATCATTTTCTGGCGCATACCGTGAGAATAGCTCATCATGGGCGACGAAAGCGCCTCCGTCAGCCCGAATTTTTCCGCAAGCATAGCTATACGCTCGCGCCTGTCCTTTTCAGACACCTTATATATATCTCCGATAAGCTCAAGAAATTCAGCGCCCTTTAATCTGAGAAACATATCCGGGCTGTCTGCGATATAGCCGATAGATTGTTTTGCCTTGATGGGATCCTCCTTGATATCAAAGCCATTGACAGCGATCTTGCCCTTATCCGGCTTGATGATACCGGTCAGAAGCTTCATTGTAGTAGTTTTTCCGGAGCCGTTGGGACCGATAAAGCCGACTATTTCGCCGCCCTTGACATTGAAGCTTACATCATCAAGCGCCTTGACTGATTTGTTATAGGTTTTAGTAACATTCTGAAATTTTATCATATTCATGACTCCCTTATCCGGCTGAGCCGGAACATTAATAAGTCTCTGCCGCTGCATTTTTCGCATCCGGTTTTATAAGCAATTTTATCATATTACACATAATTTTACAATAGAAAATGAAATTTTATCTGATTTTTCACAACACAATTACTAACTATAATATCAATGCCCTGCGTACAATTAATTGAATTTGGAAAGTGGAAAGTGGAATTGAATCAGGAATCAGAAGTGAGGAATTATACATAAGCCTGCATTTTAAGAATCCACTAATCACTATTCTCTTCTCTGGTTTATTGATGCGTAGTGCAGCATTCCGTTGTGTATATTTTTGTCACATTACGAAGAATTACGATAAATTACGAGGGAAAACGCTTTTCCTCGTAATTGCTGAAACCCTGATGAACACTGGGCTTATAGCCATTCAATTACGAACATTACGAGGAATTCCGGAAAGTAATAGAAATTATAAAAGGAAAGATATATAAAACCCTCGTAATCCTCGT
>ONNU01000395.1 GCA_900319255.1 uncultured Eubacteriales bacterium | reverse complement strand
TTTTCGTAGGAGCCTGCTTTGGGAATTTTTGGTTTCCCCATCCTATCAAAGTATAACACGCGGGAACGAAAGTAAAGCATTGTCAGAACTGCCGGCGTTTGTGTAAAATATTTCTGGGAGTTTTCGTAGGAGCCGGCTTTGGAATTTTTTTGCTTCCCCTTGCCAACCAAGTATAACACGCGGGAACGAAAGTAAAGCTTTGTCAGAACTGCCGGCGCGATTTTGGGTGCAGCGTCGACGCTGCCGCCGGTTGACAGGGTGGGGGGAATGGGATATAATATATGTTGGAAATTTATGTTTGGACAGAAACGGGCGGACGATCATAAGGCTTTTGTAAGTCTGCTGAGCGTCTGTGCGCATGGCACAGTGATCAGTAAGGGGTAATCAAAATGAATCTGTTTAAAAAAATAATGATGATCGCAGCTGCAACTGCTCTGGTGGGGGGGACTACCGTTCTCGCTCTCTCGGCAAGCCAGACTACGGTCATTACAGAGGAAAACTCTGATTATGCATTGTATGTTCCAGATGATCCTCAGACTACCGAGGAGGAAATAAAGGCTCAGTCAAAACAGGAGGATGAAAAAAAGCAGACCTCCTCTCCACCCGAAAAGAAAAAGGAAGAAAAAGGCATCAGCTTTGAATTTGATTCCCTTTCTCTCGGTCTGGGCGAAAGCTATGAGCTGAAAACCAGTATCAAGGCTGTGAAATGGGAATCCGACAACGAAAAGGTCGCAAAGGTAAAGGGCGGTCGCGTAAAGGCTCAGCAAAAAGGCAGCGTTACCATTACTGCCTATGATGAAGCAGGCAAAAGCGCAAAATGTAAGATCACCGTAAAAAATGCGCCTGATTCCGTAGCATTTGACAGATATGACCTGACATTGGGTGCGGGCGAGACCTATAAGCTCAATGCGGTCATTCCCGACGGCTCGGCAGCTGCGGGCAGAAGCTTCTCCTCAAGCGACAAGGAAGTCCTGGGCGTGACAAAATCAGGCTGGCAGGGAGAATTCAAGGCGCTCAAGCCGGGTATCTCCTACGCTATCGTAAAGCTTTACAACGGAAGAGAAGCCTCCTGCCAGATCACAGTCAGGGAAGCTCCCGACAAGGTGACGATATCCCGCTCGGAGCTTACTCTCGGCGCAGGCGAAAGATATAAGCTCAGCGCAGGCGTTCCGGAGGGAATGGGCTCTGCTGAGAGGGTCTACCGCTCAAGCGATGAAAATATCATCAAAATGACAAAGACCGACTGGACAGGCGAATTCAAGGCTGTCAAGGAGGGCACAGCATGGGTAACGGTGCGCACCTATAACGGCAAGGAATCCAGCTGTAAGATCACCGTAAAAAAAGCCCCGGAAAGCGTCACTCTTTCCAAAAACTCAATTGAAATGTCCGTAGGTCAGCACTATACCCTTACCTGCAGCGTCAATGACGGCGCAGCATCAAGCCTGAGAACCTTCCGCAGCAGCGACAGCAGTATCCTCAAAATGACCAAAACCCAGTGGGCAGGCGCATTTACAGCTGTGGGAGAAGGCACCGCATGGGTAACGGTACGAACCTATAACGGCATCGAGACCTCCTGCAAGGTAGTAGTAAAGCCCGCTTCTCAAAACGGCAATAACAATAACAGCTACAATAATAACGGCAGCGACAACGGCACATGGAACGGAAATAACAGCGGGAATTATAACGATGACGGCTCCTCCTCAAACGGCAGCGGAGGAACCAATAACAATACAGGCGGCGGTCATACCACAGCACCTGACGGAACACCCTGGTCATCCCCCTCTGACGATACGGTGGTTTATGTGGGCAATAATGTCATCACCCTGACGAATAATGTCGCAGTCCTTGACCCCGACGATCAGTACAGCATATCTGTAGGCAGCGGCGGAGCGGTAAGCTATTCATCAGGAAATACTTCTATCGCAACCGTTAACGACAACGGAATAGTCACTGCTGTCAGCTCGGGTAATACCAATATATATATCAAGGACAGCAGCGGAAATACCGCAAAGCTTGAAGTTATCGTACTGGGCGACCGCAGCAGCTGCGCATATCCTGATATGTATTCTGTAGCGGAGGCTCTTGATTCAGCACCCCTCAATCCCATGAAAACCAATTACCAGCCCATTGACGATATGGTATCGGGAATCTTCTCCCGCATTTTCACCGACGGAATGTCCAATTCCGATAAAGTCCAGGCTTGCTATGATTACCTTGCGCAGACCTGCACCTATGGTTATGACGGCTATAAGGCTGTAAGCATCGACGGCTATCACAATGACGAGGATAAGGAGGTCGCAGAGTTTTCATACTGCATATTAAAGGATCAGCTGGGAACCTGTGAGAATTTCTCCGCAGCCTTTGTCGTAATGATGAGAAGGCTGGGCTATGAAGCAAACCAGGTCTATGGTCAGGTCGCAATGTCAGCCGGCGGATATGACGGACATTACTGGGCTGATGTAGAAATAAACGGCAGACATTATCTCTTTGACCCGCAGGTAGAAAGAAACTGTCTCGGCGAGGATAAATATGTAAACCACTATTTCTACGGCATGGATCCCGCATATAACTATAATATGTACCGCTATGAATATATGACCTGTGTTCATGGCTTTGCACGCTACTGATACCGCATATACGGTATTGAAAATAAATAAGCTTTCACACAACAGAAAGCCGGTTCAAAACACAAAGGAGGAAAAAGTAATGAAGTTATCAAAAGCCATCAGCGCAGTGACTGCGGCAGCAATGCTCACACTTACCTTCGGTATCTGCGCAGATGCAGCGCCGTCTGTACCATTAAGATCATCTGAGCTCTCTGAGGTGTCAGAAGTTTCCGAGGTATCTGAGGCATC
>ONNU01000397.1 GCA_900319255.1 uncultured Eubacteriales bacterium | reverse complement strand
TTGAGGGGTTTTGTACTGCTTTCTTTGTTTTGGCGCCGGGTCGAGAATAATTTGCTCTCCATCACTACACAACTATTGTATGCGGGATCGAAAGTAACGCTTTGTCAGAACTGCCCTGCAATCTTGGATGCAGCGTCGACGATGTTGGTGTAGAATATTTCTGGGAGTTTTCGTTGGAGCCGGCTGAGGATTATTTTTTTCCCCTTACCATCCAAGTATAACACGCGAGAGCGAAAGTAAAGCATTGTCAGACCTGCCCCCGCGATTTTGACACCGGCGGCACGCCGGCGCGATTTTGGATGCAGCGTCGACGCTGCCGGTTGACTTTTGTGGGGTAAAGTGGTAATATTATATGATGAGATATAGTATGGAATAGGGGGTGACAGGAATGGATAATGAGTTTCTTTATGAAATGGATGATCTGCTGAGTCAGGGAAAATTTGAAGAGGTCATCGAGGGTATCAGCGCGCTTGATGAAGAGGAAATGACCCTTGAGCTGCATCTGATGCTTGCCCATGCGCTTTCTCAGTGCGCAAGATATCACGAGGCTCTGGATACCCTCAGAGAAATCGAGGATGAGGCTGCGGATGACGATATCGGCTACCATCTGGAGCTTGCGGGGGCGCTTTTCGGTCTGCATCATTACAGCTCGGCTATCAGAGAAGCCAGGCTTTGCCTTGATATAGATGAAAACTGTGTTGAACCCTGGCTGATACTCTGCCTTGTATATCAGGAAACGGGCAAGGAGGATAAATTCGGCTATGCCTCCGAAAGAGCAAAGGAGCTTGACGAGGAAGCCTGGGATAATATCTTCGGCGACAGAAGCGATGAGCTTGCTCTTTATGAGACCGATGAAACAGAAGCTGTGCTTGAGTTCATTTCAAGGAATATCGGGCACCCTGTGGAAATGCTCGGTCTGCATGATGAAAACGGCGAAAGGATCGTACATCCCATAAACTGTGTGCTTGTTCCTCCGTCAGAAGCGCTGAATTTCTATAAAATAGTTTCCATCGGCGCAGGAGCGTATAAGGGTACAGATAAAAATACAGGTGAGCTTCACAGGATCGAAATGACAGCATTCCTGCCGCCGGAGCTTTCAATAGATGAGGTCAGGAATGAATATTCATGGATAGTTCGCATAATCCGTCAGTTCGGAGAAATGCTCCAGCTTGACGGCTCGTGGCTTGCGGCAGGACATACTGTAGCATACGGCGATGTGCTTGATGAAAGCGTAGGCTATAACGGGGTGATATTCAGCAATGTTTTTGTTGAGGATCCCGCTGCTGAAAAATGCCTGCTTCCCTGCGGTGATGAGGTAAGATTCCTGCGGCTGATTCCCCTTTATGAGGAAGAAATGGTCTATAAGATAGAAAACGGACATCATGCGATCTTCCGGAAGCTTGCAGATAACCTGCCGCAGAATATGACTGATTTTATATATAAGACAAGACCCAATACCTGCCTTGATGAAAGAGGAAAGGTCTGGGCATATCCCAGAAGCTCGATTGAGGAGCTTCTTGACTGGAAGGGCGCAGACGGATGCTTTGCGACCGACAGGATAACCGTTGACGGATGCAGAGTAGGCTTTATGTATCGTGAAAAGCCGGATAATAAATTCGACAGCGGATGGCGTTTTCTTGCGGGTGATGAAAGCGAGGAATATATGAACGACCTGAAAAATATGGATATTTTCAAGCTGAATACTATCTGCAATTATGACCCGGATATTATTGAGTTCCTTGAAAGCCCGGTGGGGTCAAAGTTTTACCGCGATAAAAAGGGACGGTTCAGAAGGGTCAGGGATCAGAAGTAATTTTCAGGAGTGAGTTGTTTTTTGTCAGAGGATTCAAAGAAAAATACCCTGCTGGGGAATGTGCTGGGGCTTGCAGCTCCGGCGGTGCTGTGTACTCTTTTGTGGGGCACAGCTTTTCCGGGAATAAAGGCAGGGTATGAGCTTTTTGCAATAGATAATAATGATCCCGGCTCGAAGCTGCTTTTTGCAGGACTGAGATTTTTCATAGCGGGGATCATCGTGTTGACAGCCGGATGCTTCATTAAGAAAAAGGGTCAGCGTATACTCCCCGGGAAAAAGGATATTCTTCCCATCGGAGCGCTGGGATTCTTTCAGACATTTTTGCAGTATCTGCTGCTGTATCTCGGTATCGGAGCGGTGTCGGGAACAAAATCGGCAGTCTATACCTCAGCGGCAGCCTTTGCGACAGTATTGGTGTCGCCGCTTTTTTTCAGATCGGATAAGCTGTCATTCAGAAAAATATCAGGCTGTCTGCTGGGCGTATCGGGCATTGTCTATATGTCAGCCTTTGCAGGAGAGCTGGGAGGCTTTACGCTGCTTGGTGATGGTCTGGTAATAATGTCGAATCTGTCCGGCGCTGCCGGGAATATCATATCAAAGAGGATCACAAACGAAAGCAGAAATGCTGTCATGGTATCTGCCTGGCAGCTGCTTATGGGCGGCTCGGCGCTTATTGCGGCAGGTCTGATCGGCGGCGGACATCTGAGAATTGACGCTGTATACGGATGGCTTGTGCTGCTTTACCTTGCGGCAATGGCAGGGATAGCTTTCCTCATATGGACAGAGCTTCTCAGAAGAAACCCTGTGAGCAGAGTAGCGGTATTCAATCTTCTGATTCCGGTTTTCGGCACAATGTGGTCAGGCATATTTCTTGGAGAAAATATTTTCACCTGGGTAAACCTCGCAGCACTTCTCCCGGTATGCCTCGGGATCTTTCTGGTTAATTATTCTTCAAAAGAAAAGCGCTGAATGAATCAGGAGTCAGGAATGAGGAGTTGCACGCACTGAATCTCCCCTTTCAGGCAATGCTGTCAACTTTGCAGAACTTATGCAGAGCTGGTGGCACGATGAGCAGCATCGTGACGGAGAGGTCATTTTTCCAGCGCAAAAACAGGAGGTACGCATATGGATGAGATAAAAAGCCTTGCAATATGGGGCGATTCGATACTCAAGGGGATCGTGTTTGATGAGCAGATGCAAAAATATAAGGGCTGCGACAGATGCGCTGCGGATATTCTTGCGGAGAGCTTTCCTGAAATTAATATTAAGAATAATTCCCGCTTCGGAAATATAATAACAAAGGGCAGAAAGCTTATCGAACGAGCGCTTGCGGCTGGAAATAAAACTGATGCGGCAATTATTGAATTCGGGGGAAACGACTGCGATTTCAACTGGCAGGAGGTCTCGGCAGAATATCTGAGGGAGCATGATCCTCATACCCCCTTTGATATATTTGTAGATCAGCTTCGTGAGATCGTTACGCTGATGCGTGAAAACGGTATCCAGCCCATAATAATGAACCTGCCGCCCATAAGCGCAGACCGCTATTTTGACTGGTTCTGCCGTGACGAAGGTACAGAGGGGGACAGGGTGCTCCATTGGCTGTGCGAAAAGCAGATAATTTACCGCACACAGGAAAGATATTCCCATGCTGCGGATATGGTGGCAAAGGAGCTTGACGTACCGCTTCTGGATATACGCACAGAGTTTCTGGGCATAAGAGATTACGGGAATTATCTCTGCGCAGACGGGATACATCTCAATGAAAAGGGACAGCAGATACTCGGCGAAACCCTTTCGGAAAAACTCGGACGGATGCTGAGGGCTGATACAAAGCCGACAGCATGAAATAAGGCGGAAATATAATAAAGGAGCGTGAGCAAAATGAATTTCAGGATCGGACACGGTTATGATGTACACAGGTATGCTGCGGGGAGAAAGCTGATACTCGGCGGCGTGGATATCCCCTTCGGAAAGGGACTTGTGGGTCACAGCGATGCGGATGTTGTGGTACATGCCATAATGGATTCCCTGCTGGGAGCGGCAGCGATGGGGGATATAGGGCTGCACTTTCCCGATAACGACGAGAAATACATCGGAGCAGACAGCCTGAAGCTGCTGAGCAGGGTTTGTGAGCTGCTGAGACTGAACGGGTATGAGATATCCAATATCGACGCAACAATAATCGCTCAGGCGCCGAAGCTCCGCCCGTTTATCAATCAGATGAGAAATAACATCGCAAAGGCGATGGGAACGGATACTTCCGCAGTCAGCGTCAAGGCTACCACAGAGGAACGTCTTGGCTTTACGGGACACCTGGAGGGTGTATCGGCGCACAGCGTTGCATTGATTTATAATACAAAGCAGGCTGCGGAGTAATGGAGAAAAGGCAGGGGCATGGGCAGAATGCGCAGGCTCCTGCCTTGTAACGGAGAGATGGAAATGAAATGGTTCAGGCATCTGAAAACGATCAATCATCACAAAAGGCTGGTGATGCAGCTGTGCTTCAGGGTGGGACTGTACAGACAGGGGCTGCTGCATGATATGTCGAAGTATTCGCCTACGGAATTTCTTGTGGGGGCGAAATATTATCAGGGCACCCGCAGTCCGAACGATGCAGAGCGTGAAGAAAAGGGCTATACCTCAGCATGGCTACATCATAAGGGCAGGAATAAGCATCATCTTGAATACTGGATAGACTACGGTCTGAACGAGGGGCATATGATGGAAGGGATGAAAATGCCTGTAAAATATGTAGTGGAGATGTTCTGCGACAGGGTAGCCGCCTGTAAGAATTATAAGGGAAAGAATTATACAGACAGCGACGCATACGATTATTTTATGAAGTCACGCTCCCATTATATCATCCATCCGGAAACAGCAGCGCTCCTTGAAAAGCTTTTGAAAAAGCTGAAAGACGACGGCGAGGAAAAGACGGTAGACTATATCCGCCGGGAGGTGCTGAAAAACAAGAAGCCCCAACGGGGAAAAGCGCTGACTGACGGAAAAAGACATTCCTGAATCAGCCATTACAAAAAAACGTGTCTGCACACAGATTTTCGTAATGAAGCATCAGCTTTTGTGTAATGCTGAAATGCCCGGAGGCTGCGGGCTATGGAAATACCATTGTCAATAGTAACAAAACCGATGCCGCATGATAACTTATTTTTTGATTCTTAACAAAACCTGTTTTTTACCCTTGAAAAATGCGTTTTCTTTCGTCATTTAATGTTGACCGCAGGGAAAAATATTGCTACAATAATGTATTGTGAGCCGTACTGTGTCACGGAGAGATGACCGGATGTTTTCCGGGGGGAAAAAAGCCCTGTCTGTCCGGCATTTCTGTATGTCAGCCGGCTGTCGGAAAGAAAAATAAGCTAATACGGATAGCCCGTTATTGATCGGAGGAGTCAGCTATGTATAATGCAAAGGTATATTTCAAGGATCTGAATACTGTCAAGGAATTTGTGGATATGGCTGCTAAATACGGCAAGATGGAAATTAATCTTGTCTCTGATATGTATACAATGGATGCTCATTCTCTTATCGGGATACTGAGCATTGATATTTCGGCTCCGGTGGATCTTGAGGTGCCGGAAAACGATATCCCTGAAAGCTTCTACGAGGATATCGCTCCGTATGTTTATAAGGAATGATTTTTGATCAATGAAAGTAAGGATTTTTACACTGGGCTGCAAGGTCAATCAGTTTGAATCTCAGGCGATCGTCAGATCTATGCAGGAGAAAGGCTATGCCCCCGCAGCGGATAATGAACCGGCTGATGTTACTATCCTCAATTCCTGCGCTGTCACCGCCGCAAGCGAACAGAAGGCTGTCAAGCTTCTGCACCGCATAAGAAGAGAGGATCCCGGTACTATCGTCGTTCTTACCGGATGCATGGCTCAGACTGCCGGAGAAAACAATAAAAGCCTTGCAGATGCCGATATCATCATCGGTAATAAAAGAAAGGGAGATATAATCCCTGCGATTGATAAATATATAGCTGAAAGAAAAAAGCTCAGACAGGTGGAGGATTTCAGCCGCGCTGATGAATATGAGGATCTTTCAGTGTTTGATTTTTCGGGCAGAACAAGGGCTTTCCTCAAGATCGAGGACGGCTGCAACCGTTTCTGCTCATATTGTATTATCCCCTACGCAAGAGGCAGGGTGCGTTCATCAAGCCTTGATTATATCCGCAAAGAAATAAGGGGCTTCGCTGAAAACGGCTATAAGGAAGTCGTTCTGGTGGGGATAAATCTGTCATCCTTCGGCAGCGATAACGGTCTGCGCTTTGCTGACGCTGTAAGAACAGCCTGCGAGGCTGCGGATATCAGGATAAGACTTGGCTCACTTGAGCCTGAATCAATGGATATGGATACACTGCGTATCTTTGCGGAATATGAGAATTTCTGCCCCCAGTTCCATCTGTCGCTGCAAAGCGGATGCGATCAGACCCTCAGACGTATGAACCGCCATTATTCTACAGCGGAATATACTGAGATAGTCGAAAATATCCGCAGCGTTTTTGATAACCCGTCCATAACGACCGATGTTATGGTAGGCTTTGCAGGGGAGAGCCAGGAGGAGTTTTTGCAGTCGGCGCAGTTTGTTGAAAAAACAGGCTTTGCACGCACGCATATTTTCCCGTATTCCCGCCGACCGGGCACAGCTGCTGACAGAGCGCCGGATCAGGTGAGCGCTGAGATCAAGAAAAAAAGAGCAGCCATAATGGCTGAATATGCCGAAAGAGCAAGACAGCGGTTTCTGAATGCGCAGCTCGGCAGGACAGAAAAGGTTCTCATCGAAACAAACAGCAGAAACGGTCTGTATGAGGGCTACACCCCGAATTATACACAGGTTTTCGTAGACGCTGATGAAAGCTTTATCAATAAGATAATTGATGTCAGACTTGACAGGCGAGAGGGAGACCATATTATCGGGAGCAAAGTGTGACCCGGAAGTTAATGATAAAAGCTTCGCCATCCGCAGAGGTTGAAAGCCCCCTTCAAAAAAGGCGTATTTTCAGATTGACCTTTAACACCATTAATTCAATACTAAATCTTAGCTGCTAAAGCCTGAGCCGCTGAGGGGGAGAAGGAAAGGGTATTGCAAAAGGGAGAAAACTCAGGGGAGACACCTCGCCAAAAACCTGAAAATCCTTGGAAAAAGGAGAAAATTTATTATTGTAAATACAAATAAATCCGCATAAACACAGGCTTTTCTGTTTTATAAAATCAGCTGAAAAATCAAAAGAGTAAGGAGGTAAGGAAAATGGAAATTAATCCTATCTGGTTTTCGCTTACTGTAATAGGTTTGATCGGAATGACAGTCAATGCTGTAAAATGGTTTATTCTGGATAAGGATTACAGCAAAAGCAGCTTTCTTGTCACAGGAGCATGGCTTCTGATAGCTGCAATAGGATTTACTCTTGCATTGATTTTCAAATAATTAGCAGAGCGGAAAAAGCACAGACATAAAATCCAGACGGTGTAAAGCACCGTAAAAATTTTATTTTTGAGGAAGTGTCAACAGATAATGAGCAGTAAACTGGGAAGAAACGATCCCTGCTGGTGCGGCAGCGGAAGGAAGTATAAAAAATGCCATGAGGAATTTGACGACAGGATCGCTTATATCAGAAGTCAGGGACATATCGTTCCCGATCACAGCATCATCAAAACTCCTGAGCAGATCCAGAAAATAAGAGAAAGCGCAAAGATCAATATTGCAGTTCTTGATCTTGTTGCAGAAAAGATCAGAGCCGGCATGACTACTCAGGAAATTGACGATATCGTTGCAAAAAAGACTGCTGAGATGGGCGGTATTCCTGCTCCGCTGAATTATGAGGGCTATCCGAAAAGCGTATGCACCTCGATCAATGAAATAGTGTGCCACGGTATACCCTCCGATAAGGTCGTGCTGAAGGAGGGCGATATCATCAATGTTGATGTCAGCACCATACTTGACGGATATTTTTCGGATTCCTCAAGAATGTTCTGCATCGGTGATGTAAGCGAGGAAAAAAGAAAGCTTGTGGATGTCACAAAGGAATGTGTCGAGATCGGTCTTGAAAAGGTAAAGCCCTGGACATTCCTCGGGGATATGGGACAGGCTGTTCATGAGCACGCAGTGAAAAACGGCTTTTCTGTTGTCCGTGAGATAGGCGGACATGGGGTAGGTCTTGAATTCCATGAGGATCCCTGGGTCAGCTACGTTTCCAAGGCAGGGGAGGAAATGCTTCTTGTCCCCGGAATGATCTTCACCATTGAGCCTATGGTAAATATGGGCACTGATAAGGTGTTCTGCGATAAGGAGGACGGCTGGACGATCTATACCGCCGATAAAAAGCCCTCCGCACAATGGGAGATCATGGTACTCGTTACTGAGGACGGTCACGAAGTGCTTGCATACTGATAATATTGGAAAATCATAAAAAGCCGGAAGAAAAGCCGCAGGGCTGCCCGATGAAAGGACAGCCCTGCGGCTTAAATATTTGGAGGTCCGCAAAATGCAATCACTGATAGTCAACAACATCGACCCAGCTCTGGAGGAATTCTTCCTCGCCGGGAATTCTCTTGACCAGCTGTGAAGCTGCAACGATGGGCAGCCACTGCTGAACATACTGTTTAGCGGTATCGCTCTTTTTGCAGAACATATCGAGATACATATCAGCAAGCTCCTTGTATTTGAGAGAGAAGAGAAGATAGGTTCTTGCAGCATCGGCAGAAGCATTGCCCTGAGTAGCATGTGACCAGTCGATGATATGGGGGTTGCCCTCAGCGTCAATAATGATATTTGAGGGGTTGAAATCGCCGTGGCAGAGCTTGTTGTGCTTGGGCATACTGTCAAGACGGGTGTGCAGCTCATAGCGGATAGTCGCATCCACCTTGCCGTTGAGGGAGCTGATCTTTCTGTTCATCTTGTCCTTGAGCTTGTTGAGCAGCGGAGCCTTTTTGCTCTGTACCTTAAGCTGGAGATCAACGAAGTCATTCATGTACTTTTCGATATTGTCAGGATCCTCACGCATGATCTGCTCAAGAGTCTTTCCCTCAACATAATCCATGGTGATAGCCCATTTGCCGTCGATAAGAGAAACAGCCCTGAGCTGGGGGATAGGAAGACCGGTTTCCTCGACCCTTGCCTGATTGAGAGCTTCATTGAGAATATCAGACTTAGGATATTTGTCGGAAAATATCTTTATAACAGAATCTCCTTCTCTATATATAACCTTTTCTTTTCTTGTTGCAATTACGTCCATAATTAGGTTCTCCTTTCAGAACAGTGAATACCAAATATCCGCATACTGTCACGAATATTATCTGGTATTATTATACAACAATTATTTGATAAAGTATAGATTAATTTTGCAATAACTTTTGTGCTATTTTTTAGCAAAATAGACAAAGTAAATAAAAATTGAGCTTTGTCGCCAGGAATTTTGGTTGATAATGATATCTTGTTTGAATTTGGAATCTGGAAAGTGGAAAGTGGAATTGTTTTGAATCAGGAATCAGGAATTGTATCTCAAAGCCTCCACTGAAATGGGAGGGGCAGCGCCGGCGTGATTTTGGGTGTAGCGTCAACGCTGCCGCAGTTCGTGTAAAAAATTTCTGGGACTTTGATTAGGAGCCGGCTTTGGGAATTATTTGTTTCCCCTTATCATCCAAGTATAACACGCGAGAACGAAAGTAAAGCATTGTCAGACCTGCCGGCGCGATTTTGACACCGGCGGCACGCCGGCGCTGCCGGCGCCGGTGGTTGCAATAAGGGGGAAAATGTGTCATAATATAGCTATCGTATTTAAAAGGAAGATGAGGATGATATATGAAAAAGGTC
>ONNU01000399.1 GCA_900319255.1 uncultured Eubacteriales bacterium | reverse complement strand
TGTGGTTTCCACCTTTTGACTGACCAAAGCAGAAACATTAATGAAGTATGACTCAGCGAATTAAAGCAGAACAATAGATTCCCTTTATCCGCCTGCAACGGAGATGTCAGTTTCACGGATTCAGAAATAGTAAACAGTGATTAGTTATAAGTGATAAGTTAGTAAAAAGATAGTGGTCAATGCTTTGAGGAGGGGTGATATGTTTGACCAGGTGATATATACGGAATGTAATCCTCAGAGAGATCTTCTGCATAAGGGAAGGATCGTGCATAAAAGCGGGTACGGTGTCTTTTCCATGAGTCAGGAGCTTCTTGAAAAAGAGGATATAAAAAATCTCAAGGGTCTTTATGACCTTTTTATCCATAGCAATTGTTCAAAGGAAAAGGATGCGAATATCGGTTTGTTCGGCTCCTATATCTATACAAGGACACAGGGAGGTCTGTGGGCATATATCTATGACTATGGCAGACCCCACTGCAAAAATCCGCTGAAGGAAAGACTTCACCGCAGCGGTATACATATCAAGCAGTGCCTTGTGGGCATACCGGAGGAGCGTCCCTGTGAATGGTTCGGATCATCGGTATGGACAGCGTGGCTTGAGCATGAGGATAATTATTATTTTGAGGATGTTATGGGCTATGAGCCGCCTTTTCTGCCGCAGCTTTCCTCATCACTTCCGCAGGGAGAGGGGCTTGACCGCCGCTGTATAGCCGGCTTCATTTATGACGGCAGACAGCGCGCTCTTTCGGGGGCTGTCAGCTTTGTCCTTGAACAGCTCCGTATGCCGCCCACACAGCAGAAGGTACTGCTGATAAGGGATACGCCGGAAAATGTCAACTGCTGGATCGCAGCGATAACCTATTGCCTGCCTTTCCATCTTGCCCGGTATGTTACCTTCAATACCAATATTTCAGGTCTTAATAATAAGATAAATGCAAAGCTTTTCTATTATGAGGACGCTAACGCCCAGCGTAAGGCTCTCCAGGACAGCGAGGGCGTAAATAAATCCCCCTGCTTCCTGATAGCCGGCTTTCATCCCCGTGACGAAAGCTGCAGCGCCGTAAAGCAGTTTTCAGCCGGGACATTTGTTATACTTGACGGAGAAAAAAAGCAGCTGGGATGTGAGCAGGATATAAGAAAGCCGTATTTTCAGGCAGTGGAGCAGTTCGGAGCAGATATCGAGGATATGTGCGCCAATGTAATGACTATCCCGCCGGAGGATATCACAAAGGCTGATCTCCCCGGACTTTACGAAGCGTGCAGTCATCTTCTCGGCGGAAGAAACGACAATACCTATTACAGTATGCTTGATGATCTCAGGGTAATTGTAAGCTATGGCATACCGCTGCGTCCCATGTGTGAAAGGCTGCTTGATGCTGCGCTTGTGAGATATGATATGTTTGCAGAAACGGACAGAAACAGCAATTATCCTTTGCTTGAGATAATGACAAAGCTTGCAAGGGTCTGCTGTCGTGAGGATGATGTCACCGGATGTATTGCAGACGGACTGCAGAAAACTATCAGGAATATCAGCGATGGAGCAGCTTTTGCAGAAAACTGGAGATCGGTCAGGAACTCCGTGCTGGGTGAGCTGGTTCAGCCCATACTTTGCGAGGTGCTGAACGATACAGAGCTGGAAACATATTATCTGCGTTTCCCCCAGAGCGATCCTCTTTCAATAGAAACGCTTATGGATATGTATTTACTTATGCTTACAAATGAGGGTAATGTGGCAGATACCATTTTCAGCAGCAAGGTCAGGATGAACTTTCTATATTATGGAATGCTTTCGCTTTCGTACCATGAGGAAGCGCTGAGAAATGTTCTTCCAAGGCTAAAAAACTATGATAAGGTAATGGATTATCTGGTATTCAATGTAGGCGCAGCGCTGATGAAAAACGACCCGGAAAAAGCCTATATCTGGTTCAATACCGTAATAGATGAATGCGGAATGGGACTGATGGATATTGTTGCCGGAGTGTGCGGCATAAAGGGAGTTGTGATAGATCAGGTTGAGGGATATCTGCAGAGCCGTGTTGCAAAAACAAAAAAGATCGACGGCATAATCGTTGCCGCTTTGAATAATGCTGTAAAGACGCTCGGCGGTCAGGATATAACGGGAGTGCGGCTTTTTGAAGAGGGCGTAAGATGCTCACAGCTCAGCGAGCTTCCTGCTGTTATCACCCTGATCCGTCAAAGCTCCATTACAGACAGAGCCAATGAGCTTCTTTTCGATGAGATAGACCAGCGTCTCCTTCTCCGCTGCAGCGACCAGAGCATTGATGACAAGGTATTCAACAATATGAGCAGCTGGGGAAGAAAGCTCAGGCGGAAAGCCGGCTGCGCGGAAATGCGGGAGTTTGTGAGCAGCTTTGAGCGTGTGGCTGATGCGGAGCGCGCATTGTCATTTATCAGAGAGCTGCAGAAAAAAGGGCTTATTCTTCCCTCAGGCTTTGTCCGCAGCTCCTGCTGGCAGGCGATCATGGACAGGGCAGTAATGCTCTATGACGGGGAGGTATATATAAATCTTCTCACAATGGGGGAGACCGACAGAGCAGGGGAGATGGCAGAAAGCCTTGTATGCAATGCCCTTGAAAAAAGCTCTGCCGCAGGATATACCGAACGCCAGATGTTAGCTTTGTGCAGCGCCGGAGTTGTGTCGTACAAGGTCAGCGTCCGCACAGAGCCGGAGCTAATAAAGCTTCGCAAGTCAGTCCTTGACGTACTGGCATTTCAGGCAGGAAATTATTATAAGCCGAATATCGAGCTGAAAATACAGAAGTCAAAGGAGTATGACAGCAGCGTGCGCGAAACGCTTCTGAAAATGCTGAAGGACTGCAAAGGCAGCCAGAAAAAGCCCGGCGGCTTCGGAAAGCTCAGAAATATGTTCAGCAGAGATAAATGATAATAATAAAAAAACGACCCGGAGAAGCGGATGATCTCCGGGTCATTGATATTATATGATTTTTTCACTATCCAAGTTCTTCAATAAACATTCCGGTAAGCTTGGGAACATTGAATTTTTCGGTAAACAGCGGGCACTTGCAGAGAAATGAATAAAATACATGGATACCCTGACCGCTGAGGGATTCATAATTGCCCTGTCCCTTTGCGAGAATGACATCGGCATTGCGCACAGCGAATTTTGCTTCATCCGAAAGCTTATCCGGAACTGTGCCGGAGATAGGCAGACCGTTGGGGATAACAGCGGCGACCTTGTCTATTCCCACATAATATGCATCCTCCGGGGATGCGTCATTCAGCACCTCGCCGCCCCGTACCATAACGGTCATTTTCATCTGTGGAAAGGCTTTTTTCAGCTCTTCCAGAAGAAGCTTATCGAGAACGATCTCACCGCAGTTATCGGCTATCAGAAGAAAGCTTCCGGCATCTTTGCACTGCCTGATAAAAGAGTCGTAGGTTCTCAGATCATTCTCAGAAAGCCCTGCATCGTCAAACAGCGAAATAAAAGTTTCCTCATCCACATCATTCATAGCGCCGAAATCAATATAATTACCAACGCGAGCGAAAATAAAAGCTTTTTCAAGACTGTCCTGAGCCGAGGTTATCCCCTCTCTGAGAGCAGGCTCCATAGAAAGCACAAGGTCATTGAATTTTCTTTTCAGCTCTGCATAAGAAAAGCGCTTGCCGAAATATTTTTTTCGTATATATTATTGAAAAGGTAAACAAGATAGGGAGAAGTATCATATTCAGTGCGGTTGTCGATAATACTTCTGATCTCGGCAAGATATGCCTGATTGTCTGTTAGCTTCTGCTGTCTTTTATAAAGGCACTGAGCGCAGTTTTCATTTACTTTCATATATATATTCTCCTGTGATCTTTTATGAACCGTGTCTGCCGAAAACAGCCTTGAAGGTCAGGAAAATTATTTTCCAGTCAACAATAAAGCTGCGTTCCTCGATATATTTCAGATCGAGAGCCATCCATTCGTCAAAGGTGACATCATTTCTGTTAGGCTGTATCTGCCAGTAGCATGTAAGACCGGGCTGGACATACATTCTCTGCATCTGCAGTTCGTTATACTGCTCGACTTCTCTGGGCAGAGCGGGGCGGGGACCTACGATGCTCATATCTCCCCTGAAGATATTCCATAGCTGAGGAAGCTCGTCAATGCTTGTTTTGCGGATGAATCTGCCCACTCTTGTGATCCTGGGGTCATCCTTTATTTTAAAAGCGGGACCGTCCATTTCGTTATCCTCAAGCAGATCACCGAGCCTTGCCTCTGCATCGCAGTACATGGAGCGGAATTTATACATTTTGAAAGGCTTGTTATCTCTCCCGCAGCGTACCTGACTGAAAAAGGGACTGCCGTGAGGGTCATCGAGAAAAACCACGATGGCAGTTATTATCATTACAGGAGATAAAACGATCAGCGCGATGCCGCTGAAAAAAATATCCTGTAATCTTCTAACGAACCAATAAAGCCTTTTATTTTTCAGCACCTTATCCCTGTCAAGCTTTTTCAGCTCGCAATTGATTTTATTATCACTCATTATTTTCATCCTTATCCCATATTAAACTAAACGATTTTTCCTGTTCATTTCCGAAAAAGTATTATTTATCCACATCAATTTTTTATCACTACAATCATACCACGAACCCCGACAAAAATCAACTGCGCCGGCAGCGTCGACGCTGCACCCAAAATCGCGGGGCAGGTCTGACAAAGCTTTACTTTCTTCCCCGCGTGT
>ONNU01000405.1 GCA_900319255.1 uncultured Eubacteriales bacterium | reverse complement strand
TGACAAGCAGCTGTTCATGTGTTCCCTGCTCGATTATATGGCCTTTATCCATGACCAAAATACAATCGGATTCAACTATAGTTGAAAGGCGATGGGCTACGATAAAGCTCATCCTGCCCTTTATAAGCTTTGCAAAGGCGCGCTGGATACGGATCTCCGTCATGGTATCAATTGACGAGGTAGCCTCATCAAGAATGAGCATCGGCGGCACCATAAGCATTACCCTTGCAATACAAAGGAGCTGTTTCTGCCCTGCCGAGATATTTGAGCCGTCATCGGAAATAACCGTATCGTAGCCCTCGGGCAGCCTGCGGATAAAGCTGTCGGCATGGGCGGCCTTAGCGGCGGCTATTACCTCCTCGCGCGTTGCATCAGGCTTTGAATAGGCTATATTTTCATAGATAGTTCCCGATTTCAGCCACGTTTCCTGCAAGACCATTCCGTAGTGGGAGCGAAGTGAGTTTCGGGTAAGCTCTCTTATATCCTTTCCCTCAACGCTCACACAGCCCTCAGTAACATCATAAAAGCGCATAAGCAAATTTATCATTGTTGTTTTTCCGCATCCGGTCGGACCTACTATTGCTATCCTCTGACCCGGTTTTACACTCAGGTTAAAATCGGTGATAAGCGGGTTCTCTTTGACATAGGAAAAGTTTACATTCTTTACATCGATCATTCCGCCGCACTTGAACTCCTCGGGGGAATTTTCCGGATCAGGAGTCTGATCCTCCTCGTCAAGCAAGGCAAACACTCTGTCTGCGCCTGCAAGTGCCGACTGAAGCTGAGGTATAACGCCTGTAACCTCGTTAAAAGGCTTTGTGTACTGATTTGCATATGTAATAAATGTTGCTATCTGACCAACTGACAAACTGCCGTTTATTACGCTTATTGCGCCTGTCACAGATACCGCTGCCGTTACAAGGCCGTTTACAAATCTTGTACTGGGATTTGCAAGTGATGAAGCAAACTGTGATTTCTGGCCGCATATTCTCAAACGTTCGTTTATTTCCTCAAAGCCATCTTCTACATTTTTTTCGTATCCGAAAGCCTTGACTATCTTTTGTCCGCCTATATATTCCTCAATATAAGCGCTGAGTTCACCCTGTGTTTTTGACTGTTCACGGAACATCTTCTGAGATAACCGTGTTATAAAAGCCGCTACAAACATCGAAAGCGGAGTAATGATAACTACAACGATCGCTATATATACATTAAGAAAAACCATAAATCCAAGCGTACACAGTATCATTACAATTCCCGAAAAAAGCTGTGTTATCCCCTGAAGCACACCGTCACCGATACTATCCGTATCATTTATTATACGGCTCAGGATATCGCCATGGGGATGACCGTCAATATATCCGAGCGGAACAGTGTTAAGCTTTTTGCAGATATCATGACGCAAATCACGCACTGTGAAATATGCAACATAATTTGTGCAAAGATTCATCATCCACTGAAATACAGATGAGCATACTACAGCTGCCCCTGTCAGCATAAGCAGATTCAGTATCTCACCGTAATTCACATTACCCTGTGAAACTGCATTATCTATCGCATAACCTATAAATACGGGCGCTGTCAGATTCAGACTGACATATAACACTGCACAGACAAGCGCCTGTATAATTTTTCCGTGATAAGGCGCGGCATAGCCAAGTATACGTTTCACAGTCCCGGCAGAAGCTTTTTCTTTTTTCTTTGACATCAGCCATCTACCTCCTCTGCTTTGAGCTGTGACAGGCATATCTCCCTGTATACCGGACAATTCTTAACAAGCTGCTTATGAACCCCTTCACCAACAAGCTCACCATTATCTATTACCAATATTTTATCGGCATTTCTTACTGTACCTATACGCTGCGATACCATGAAAACAGTCATACCCTGAGTATTTTCCTTCAAAGCCTTACGCAGCGCCGCATCAGTTGCAAAATCGAGCGCACTGGCACTGTCGTCTAAAATTAGTATTTCAGGTCCGCCGACAAGCGCTCTTGCAATAGTCAGACGCTGACGCTGACCTCCCGATAGATTTTTTCCGTCTGCCGAAATGATCTTATCGGTCTTTTCCGGCAGTTTTTCAACAAATTCATATGACTGGGAGATACGCAGTGCCTGTTCGATCTCCTGATCTGTTGCATCCTTTTTTCTCCAGCGCATATTTTCACGTATCGTTCCGCTGAACAATACAGCTTTCTGGGGCACTATTCCCATACCGGAACGAAGCTGACCAAACGGATATTCACGTACATCGACTCCGTTCACCATAACCTGACCCTCACTAACATCATAGAATCTCGGAATAAGGTTAACGAGTGTGGATTTTCCTGCGCCTGTACCGCCGATAATACCGACTGTCATACCTTTGTCAACGGTAAAGCTTATATTTTTAAGCGCATATCCGCCCCCTGCATAGCCGAAACATACATCCTTGAATTCAACAGCAGGAGAGTCATCCGATGTTTTTATATCCTTAGCTGTTTGTTCTGTT